>CAZGKA010000024.1:0-7956 GCA_964525965.1 uncultured Nitrososphaerota archaeon | reverse complement strand
GATGTCAGGGAGGTATGCCCCTCAATGTCTGGCTCCTTTGACAGGATCGTCATGCCCCTGCCCAAAGGAGCGTATAGGTTTTTAGATCTGGCCATCTCATGTCTCAGGAATGAGGGAGGGCGCATCCACTTCTACTACTGGGGTGGTGAGGACGCTTTTCAGAGGGCAGAGGAGCTCGTGAAGAGAGAGTCCGAGATTAAAGGATTTGAAGCAATGGTGGAGGAGAAGAGAAGGGTATCCAGCTACTCTCCCCACATGTGGAAGGTCAGGCTGGATGTTCTTCTGAGGAGAAGGCAGCTCGTATAACCCCAACAAAATATATCTTATTTTTTCATGCTACCCTCTCTCATCTTTTTATCTTCATCCTTCCAACTTTCACCTGGCGACCTTAAGGAGGATTGCTCATGTCAAGCGATGCCGATAAAAGGGTACAGCTGGAGGAGCTGAGGAATAGAATCATAGAAGAATACAAAAAGAAGTACCTCGCCATGATAGACTCTCTAGAATCCGAATCCGCCTCCAATGTGATCTCGATATCCGTCCGAAAGTTCATGGACTCCATGACCGTCAAGAAGTTAGAGTTTAGGGACAACTTCATAAAGGACATAAAGTTCGCTCTGGGAGACGGGGGGAGGCTCACAGATAGGGATCTCGAGGTGATAGCCGAGGCCTTCGAGAACCAACTAAGCGACATAATATCTGCAGCCATAACGTCCATGCATGAATCTATAGCCGCCTACTACAAGTTCAACTCAGATACGGTCGCCAGGAAGGCCAGGTCAATCCTTAAGGAGATGCTCAATGAGATGATTGATCTGAGGCTCAAAGTGTCCGAGCTTGAGGAGAGGATGAAGGGCCTGAAGGAGATGATCCGCCAGAAATATGTGGACAAGGATACGATGTACAAGGTGCTTGCGATACTGGAGGACAAGGGCCCAATGACCGTCACGGACGTGGCTGCAGAGATAAGGAGGTCGGAGACCACCGCTAGGAGATATTTGGATATACTGGTCAACAAGCATTACGTAGCCAGGGACAAGAGGAAGAAGCCCTACGTTTACAAATTTGTTAAGGCCCCGTGGACCGTATGAGGGTCAAGGTGATATCTTCCCCTCTCTGTTTGAGGTGCAACGAGATCGTTCTGAGTGTAATAAAAACATGTAAGGAACTTGGAGTAGAGGTCGAGGAGATATCCTGTTTCTCGTTGGAGGGATCCAGACTAATGAGCGAGCTGGGGATCGAGTATGTGCCTGCTGTAGTCATTGCTGGAAAAGTACACTACCCCAGATCTCCGGAGGAAGCGAGGAAGATTATATGCGAGCTGAAGTCCTGATAGTTGGGGCCGGGATCTCCGGTCTGCTCGTATCGTACCTCCTGGCCAAGGAGGGAATTGATGTGGTTCAGGTGGACTCCTCTCAGGGACCCGGGAGGAGGCCTCACTGCTCTGGAATTCTCGGTATGGATTGCTGGTCCCTTCTTCCCTTTCGTTTGGAGGACTGGAGGCTCAACAACATAAGGGAGGCCACGTTCATATCTCCGAAAGGCAGCCCCAAAACAATCAGGGGAGAGATAGCTATAGTCGTTGACAGGGAGAGGATGGAGGAAGATCTGGCTTCTGAGGTATCCTCACAAGGAGTGAAACTCAGCTTTGGCTCCAAGTTTCTGGACATCTCCGGAAGAAAGGCCTTGATAAAGACGCAATCCGGCAGGAAGGAGGTGGAGTTCTCCATAGCAATAGGAGCCGATGGTTCCAGGTCCACGGTGGCTCATTTAACCTTCGGAAGGGATCTCCCCTTGGACTTCGGGGTGAACATAGCTGTAAGGTCGAGGATAGACGAGAGCTATGTGGTGAGGCTGAGAAAAGGGAGCTACTTCTCTTGGATTCATCCGAGAGGAGACCTAACCTACGCGGGAGCCGTGGGTCCTACTCCCGAATTAGCCGGAGCATGGGCGAGAGAGGAGGCTTCCAGAATTGGCGGGGAGATCGTTAAGGTGATGTGCTACCCAATACCGGCATCGATACGGAGCAGGTTCTCCTCCAAGAACATCGCCGTCTTAGGAGATGCAGCCGGCCAGGTCAAACCCCTGAGCCGTGGCGGAGTTTTCTTCTCTCTTGTGGCTGCAATAAATCTATCCAGAGAGGTTGTCCGATCGATGGAAAGAGGTTGTGCGGACCTGACAGCTTACGATAGGCGCTGGTGGGAGATGTTGGGCAGGGAGGTTCGCATCGGATATGCTGTGAGAGCATTCTTGGACAACTCCTCTGAGGAGAAGATAGAGAGGCTGTTCTCCCTGATAAACGTCGAGACATTCTCTAAGATCTTCAACACCGACGGACAAGCGGTCTCCCTACTGAGATCAGCAAGTCTAGGTAAGCTCCTTCTGGAGGCGATCTCGAGCCCCTCAACAGCCGTGAGGTCGGTTGTCAAATTTTTAATTCCCTGGCTCGATGTTGGAGGATAACCGTGAATGTGCTGGTGAGCGTGGTAGCGGCAGCCTTAACATTCTTCCTGGTCTCTAAAGGGAGGAGGAACACTGTGGTCACAGCTTCCCTGATAAGCACGAACATCCTAGTTTATCTGATGTTCTCCGATGGGATAACCACCTACAGCTGGTTCATATACAGGTGGGGCGACTCTCTGATGAACGTGCTGAACGGGAACCCGTGGGTGCTCGTGACCGCCTGCTTTATACATGTAAACGTAGTACATATTCTCATGAATATGTACGCCCTCTACATATTCGGGGAGGTTCTGGAGCCTCACCTCGGAGGATGGAAATTTTTCACACTCTACATGGTAGCAGGAATAGTGGGAAACATATTTTCTTCCCTCTTGGATCCATTCTCAGTGGGTGTAGGGGCTTCAGGAGCCATATTAGGGCTTTTTGGGTACCTGATCGCCTACGAATACAAGATGAGCGGAAGGATAAGCGTATCAAGCGCGTTAATAGCGATATTCGTTATAGCAGGCGGCTTCATGCCGGACGTCGACATACTAGCGCACTTAGGGGGGTTTCTGACCGGAGCCATCTGTGGCGTGGTGAGCATGAGAAGGACGACAAGATCCTATCAGGTTGCCTACTACTACAGCTATGAGTAGGCCTGCACGAAACCCAACAATCTTTATTAAACACAAGATCGACAATCCCTTCCGGGAGGCCTCCTAGATAATGAGGAAACTAATTTCTGCGGTACTGATTCTAATGCTTGTCTCGGTTATGACCCCCATATCAATCTCAGCTCTACCCGTCATGGAGGGCCACAAAGCTCCAGAGTTCGTGGTGATAGGATACGACTCCAACAAAACAGCCTACGTACTCGACAGTCACAGGCTAAGGAACAGGACTGTGGTAGTGGTGTTCTTCGCCTACTACTGCCCTCACTGCCGAAACGAGATGAAGAACCTGATTAAAGCCTGGGATCTATACGCTAATAAGTCCAGGGACGTCATGATCTTGGTAGGGGTCGGAGGTAGCGCCAAGAAGGACTGGGATCTCTTCAAGGCGAACTGCAGGGAAGGCTGGTACTTCGTTCCTGAAAACTACACCTTAGCGAATATGTTCAAGGTCGACGCCGTACCCGCAATCTTCGTGATGGACGGCAACTGGACGGTGCGGCTGACCCATATAGGTGAGATGGGGATGGCCATGCTTGCTCTAGCGATACAACAGGTTCACAGAGGACCTTGGACCAACATGCCAGTTACTCCGATAGAGAAATTTGTCGAGAAAAACAAAACTAAGGCGGAGTCGGTCAAGAAGACCATAAAATCAAACATACCGGAAAACGCGAACAAGTACTTCTTGATAGGTACTGGAGGGGCGTTCATCGTGGCGGTAGCTGTGGTCGTGATCAGAGGTTTCCACAGAGAACGCGCTGGAGAGGGTGAGCTAGCTAAGGAAGAAGAAACGGCAGGAGGCAATGATGGAAGGTCTGAAGGGTCTGAGGAGGCCCAAGACCTAGCGGAGGAGAAAGATGGACAGACTGTCTACGGGGATCCAGAAGCTTGATGAGATGCTGGAAGGAGGAATTCCCCGGGGCTTTTTCGTCGCCCTCACAGGAGAACCGGGAACAGGAAAATCGATAACATGCCAACATTTCGCTTGGAGGGGTGTGCTTGAGGGGGACAAGGTGATATACGTCACCACCGAGGAGTCTAAGGAGTCTGTTTTAAATCAGGCCTCTCAGTTCGGGATGGATCTAAGAGGAGCAGTCGAGAGGAGAAAAGCCGTCGTAATAGATGCCCTCTTAGGAGGAAATAAGTGGAGTCTGACTTCACTCGATCCGGAGAACATGGTCGAGAAAGTGCTGGAGGCCAAAAGGGAGCTGGGATACGGGAGGGGCAGATTGATAATAGACTCTCTAAGCGCCTTCTGGCTTGATAAACCGGCTATGGCCAGGAAGTACAGCTATTACATAAAGAAGGTCTTTCACAAATGGGATTTCACAATAATGGCCACATCCCAGTACGCTATAACGACCTCAGAGGCCTTCGGTTTCGGCGTGGAGCATGTCGCCGACGGGATAATCCGGTTCAGAAGATCGGTCAGGGGAGGAGTCCTGAGGCGGTACCTCATGGTGGAGAAGATGAGACAGACCAACCACGACCTGAGGATGTACCTGATAAAAATAGTCCCCGGCAGGGGAATAGAGCTCGAGGGCCCTGTTTCCCTCACTAGAGAGGATCTCGCTCTGCCTTATGAGGTGACCGAGAGGATAATCAGGTCCAAGATCAGGAAGGAAAGGGAGACCCCTTGATTCCCTGCAGCAATCTCAGGGCTCACTTTAGCAGGCCAGAGGTAATAAGAGAGAGTTTCAGGTTCCTAAGAGGCAGGTGGATAGCTGCCAGCCTGCAACTCAACGAGAAAGTAGTGTTCAGGAGGTACATCCATGGAGCCCCCTTAAGGGCCGAAACCGAGAGACAGCTGGCGGATCTCTTAAAGGACCTGGGATGCGTCAGGACCCTGTACGGATCGATAGAGATCTACAGGGTGATAAAAAGGAGGAGAGATCTCTTCGACCCGGAGAACGTCATCTCATGCATGCCGGTCTGGGACATAGATAGCTCGATCGAATGTTGGGAGGTAACCAAAGAGGCAGCTCGTCTAATCCTCGAAAAGCTGGAGGAGTTTGGGGTTAAGGATTCAAAGTTCGCTCTGTGGAGCGGCAACGGAGTCCACGTACATCTGAATCACAGAGCTATCTCTGGGAGGGTTCTCGGAAAGCATCATCCATTGGACATAGCTTGGAGCATCGTGGAGCTGATCCGGGTTAAAGTTCAGAAGGATCTCAAAGGCCTGATCTTGAAACGCAGGCCCAAGAAGCTGGAGGTTTGTAATGAGATAATGCCCAGGAGAGTCTTCACGGCTCCTCTCTCCGTACACAGAAAGCTAGATGTGGTGACCGTGCCGCTCTCCTCGGAGGACCTAGAGGAGTTCTCCATAGAGTGGACGACCCCTGGTTCCTTCAGGTACTCAAGAGATTGGGATAGTTACTCCGAGGGAGAGGCCGATGACCTCGCTTTGGAAGCACTTAAGAAGGTTGGAGGGTATCCAGCTCCATCAAGAAAAAGGATGAGAAGGACGAGACCTCTGGAGGAGATGATCAGGAGAGCTTTGAGGAATGGAGCCTAAAGCCTGCTCTTGAGCTCCCTCTCTATCTCAATGATCCTGGACTCCATGTTCCTGAGCCTTCTGACGATCTCCACCAGAACCTCCTTACTGCTGCCTGAGGCTACCTCAGTGCTCTTAACGAGCTCTAGATACTCCCTTATCTCATCCTTAAGGCTTCGAGGAACCTCCACACCCATGGATTCCAGCTTCTCCAGTGCCTGATATATCCTCTCCAGTCTGTCTTCCAAGCTTTCCTTCACACGGATAAACGAGTCTATAGTGAAGGCATAGCTCAGTTTATTGCCTGGGAGAGATATAACTTCTCCAGACTTTATCAGCCGGCTGATAACAAGCTTCCTCCATTTGGGGGGTATCCTAGTAAGCTCGTCCACGTGTATAGTTTTTCTCCTCTGCAGCTCTGTGAGCACGTACTTCTCCCATATGGGGATAAATCTGCGAGACTCAAGTATTATCTCTCTTAAAGATTCCAGCGATCTTCTAGCCTCGTATAGCCTTCTGAAAGCTATCCTTCCAGCATCTATCCTGGATAATTCCTTACTAGCAGCTAAAGTCCTCAATTCGCTGAACAGCTTGGATATGTTGGGATCCTCATAGGATAGGAGTTCGGTCAGGGAGATTCCGGTTCCCTTCATGTTCTCAAAGAACTTTATTACCGTGCTGGCAATCTCATACTCCTCTAGCTTTTTGAAGAATTCATCTATCTCTTCAGGTGATTCTATTTCTACCTCCCCTTTCAGCGAGGGGATGAGGTTACTGTTTATATATCTTACATAGTCGGAGAAGATTAATGTATTAAATATATCATCCAGCTCAGATATTATCGGACTCCTGAGCTCATCTATTGAGAGACCGCCGAGGATCTCCTGGAGATCTCTGAGCTTCTCCTCCACCAGTTTCATCTCTGAAAAAAGGTTCTCTAACTCCTTTAGACCGTTAGATAAGCACTCTCTGTTGCTTCCACACTCATCTAGAAGATTTTTTCTTATTTTTGAGGAGAAACTGTCTATCAGGGGATCTATCGGTAGGGTTCCCTCGGATAGAGCCCTCAGCTCTTCTATCTTCTTGGTGCTTCTGGAGATGAGCTCCCTTATCTCATCCTTAAGCTTTCTTATCTCATCCTTCTCTGAGAGCTTCTTGGATAACACATCCTCTATGAGCTTTATTTTTTCCTCTATCTGAGAATATTTTTCCCTAGAAATGGTATCCGGGAGGTTCTCGACCTCAGAAAGGAACTTTATAGACCCGGGAATTATAGAATCCAGATCTATCGATGATAACAGGGCCAGATTTCTTATTTTAACTGCCTTCGATCTTAGCTCGCGGGTGTCAGTCAGGTCGGAGATAACAACCTCGCGTGGGTCCCTCCCTTCGACTAACTGATGAACTACCTCATCAACATTCCAAGGCGGGAAAACTCTCTCATCTATGACGATAGAGGGGAGTTCATCTACACCATATCTCATTGCCATGAGAGCAGCCCCTGGATTGTCCACTTTAACTATTTTGACGTCACACTTATACCTCTTCTTGAGAACATTCTTCAGGTTCTTGAGAACCTTCTCTATCTGCAACGAGTAGTCGTCGTCTGAGAGAAAGACGAGAACCCGTGTCATCCATGAAAGGACCAAAAATTATCCTTTAAATGTTTGTGCTCTCCACCTTGTTGGGAGCCGATTGAGGAAATGGTTTCTTTTTTTAATGATTCAACCGATCAGCCTTCAACTATAATCCGCTCTCCCCGCCGATATATCGATCTTCCCACCGAGCACGTCGTGTCTAGTTGGAATCATATCATCCCTTATGAAGTCCGGGAGAAGCCTCATGTAGGTAGGTCTCCTAAACCTATGATCTCCCAGTACAAATATTCCTCTGTCTTCCTCGCACCTTATAACTCTTCCAACAGCCTGCGAAACTCTTCTGAGGGCGGGAACCACGTAGGAAAGGTATCGTCCCCTTCTGATCCCATAAAGCCTCTGATAGTAATCGATGTACAGCCTAGTTCTCATGGTGAGCCTATCGAACGGTATTCCTACTATGAAGGCCCCTAACAGCTCTTCCCCGGGAAAGTCAGCTCCCTCAGCAAATCTTCCCCCCGCGATCGCTAAGAGGACACCCTTTCTTCCGCTCCTGGCCTCCATCTTGAACTCGTCCAGCAAGGTCCTGGCCTCGTCGCCCCCCATCCCCTTCCTCTCCTCAAATACCCTGATTCCTAAGCTATCGCAGAACTCCTTTACAGGATCGGATATCTCGCTTTGGATTCTGTAACTTGCGGAGAAGACGGCCACATTACCTCTCACACGCTCTATGAATGAACATATGGCT
>CAZGKA010000023.1:0-1883 GCA_964525965.1 uncultured Nitrososphaerota archaeon | reverse complement strand
TTTGAAAGAGGCGATCTACTTGGATATTTGCGTGATAGCCCGACCTTCAGACCCTGGACGGATCCCCACGTCCACCTGGAGATAAGAAGGATGCCGGAGTTCCTGAGGGCCCGGGGAGGTTCTGTGCTCAGATTGGGCAGGGATCTCCTGTCCAAGCTGGAGGAAGTTGAATGGAGGGCGTGGAACGGTGGATGCGAGGTTCTGGAGATCAAGGAAGGGAGGTACATCCTGTTAGATCCGGGCATCTCTGGCCTAACCGGATTTCCGGTCGAGTTTCCTGATTCCAGAGGATTTCTCGAGGGGGGATTTCCGTACTACGGACATCTGGGTATTTACACTCCAAGGGAGGCCGATAACTCGCTGATCCTCTGGAACAACGTCCCCGTTGCCAGATCGTTCGAGGCCATCCGAGGATACGTGCACGCGATCCCTCTCGAGGTGAGGTTCCTGCTGGACGATCACCCTCTCCTGGGCGTCGGGCTGTACACAAATCTGAGCCTCATAAAGGCGATCCCCGCCGGGTGGGACATGAACCTAGAGGAGGGCGATGAGGTCCTCGTGAGGGTGAGACCGACCTCCGGAAGGAACGCCAGTGCTCACGGACGTCAAGGTTTATATAGCAATGACCCCTTAACTTCCCCTTGAGCGCCTCTCTCTGAGGAAAGCGGAACACGGAACAGGAAAGGTTGTAATGCTCGGTCGGTGACGTCAGGCGCCTGCCACCGAACGCCGCCTATGTTGGGTATGTCTCGCAGGAGTATTGATAGAAGTTTTGGAGCTCCCCACCCTGAGTGGGACGTCTGGAGTACCCCTGTGGACATCTCGCTGGACCCCTCAAGCCTCAGCAGAGAGTTTCTCAGGAGAAGGGCGGAGATTGAGGGTTTCGATCCGAGGAAGCACAGCTTCTACTGCTTCGATCCTATACTCCAGTTCACGGCCATGGTGCTGACGGGATACGTCAGGAACACCTTCTACATGAGCTCCCGGGAGATCCTGAGGGAGGCCGTTTCCATACACGTGGTGGCCAGCAGGAGAGATCCCGTTTTTCACTTTGAGGCCCTGAAAACGTCCAGAAACACGGGAATGAAGGATCAGGTCCTCATAGGACTGGCCGTGTGGACCAAGCACCCGATAAGGAGGGAGAGGTTCCATGAGATGGCTGAGCTCCTCGCCACCTTCCCTCCAAACCAGATAGTGAAGAAGTTCATCGGGATTAAGAGGGGGAAAGTCGTCGGAGGACTTGGCAGCTTCGAGAAGAAGGTCTTGAGGAAGGTGTACAGGATCTGGGAGGAGGAAGGAAGGCTTCCATACTACTTCGCCAAGTACAGAAGATATGTCCACCAGCTCGTGAACCTGAGCCATGTAAAAGTTCCAGAGCAGGAGTTCTCCTATCTAAGCAATCCGACAGAATATAGGGGAGATTCGGAATACCTCAGGGCGATATCCGAGTTCCTCAGGACCAAGGACTTGGACAAGCTCCCTGAGGGGGCTCCCTTCGAGCTGGTGAGGTCAAACCTTAGGAGTGAGATGTGGGGTCCGGCGATACTCAGAAAGTGTGATCTGACGGCCAACACGGTCGTGATGCAGGCTGTGAGTCTCTACATCAGACTTGGGGAGGAGTTCCTGCCTCTTCTGAATCGGGCCGTTCGCTCAAGGAGGGTTACCTCGGACAAGATCCTCAGGGCAGCGATGACCGCCCACAGGAAGGGGCTCAGGTACCTGACCTCAATTCTCTCGGAGGTCTACGATAGGAAGGTCTCCACAGTGGAACTCCCCATTCCGAGGAAGGATCAGGTGTGCGCCATTGTGGACGCCAGCGGGAGCATGAGACCCGAGTCCTACAGAGGCTTCTTCATGAACGCCATAACCCTACTGTCGGTCGT
>CAZGKA010000022.1:0-5770 GCA_964525965.1 uncultured Nitrososphaerota archaeon | reverse complement strand
CCCTCACCTAGGCAGGGACGCTCTGGACGCGATCGTCCTCTTCTTCAATGCAGTCAATGCTCTGAGGGAACACGTCCCTCCTGAAGTCAGGATCCACGGGATAATAGTTGAAGCCGGGAAGGCGCCCAATGTAGTGCCTGAGAGGTCCGAGGCGAGGATGTATGTCAGAGCGCCGAGGAGGGAGCTTCTCAACGAGATAACCCGAAGAGTGGTCAAGTGCGCTGAGGGAGCAGCCATAGCAACTGAGTGTGAACTTGAGTGGGAGTTCTACGAGGCCAAGCTAGATGATATGGTTGAGAACAAGGTGCTCACAGATCTTTACAGAAGAAACGCTGAACTCTTGGGTATTAGGGACTTCAGACCCCACGAAGGCCTCGGATCCAGCGACGTGGGGAACATGAGCAGAAGAGTTCCGTCCATACAGCCGACCATAAAGATAGCCCCTCTCGGAACGAAGGCTCACACGAGGGAGTTCGCTGAGGCCGCGGCCTCGCAGGAGGCGAGGAGAGCTGTCGTCTTGGCGGCCAAAGTCCTGGCTTTGACGGGACTGGATCTCCTCACGAATGAGGATCTCGTGATGAGGGCCAGAGAGGAGCTGGAGAGAAAGCTGGCTGAGCTCAGGGGTGAATTTTCCAAGTAGAAGGCGAAATGCGTTTAAGGTTCGGCGAGGCTACTGAAGGGGGTGGTGCTGTGAAGAAGGTGTTCATAGTGGGATGTGGGAGCTACATGGATGAGACGTACGGATGCCCTGGGGAGTGGAGGTGCCTCAAGGCCGCGGCCCTCGGAGAGGGAAAGTTCGACGAGCCGGTGCAGGTGATCGGGTTCATAAGGTGTGAGTGCCCTGGGAGCACCCTGATACCCACGATAAAAATGACCATGAAGCTCTCCGGAGTTAAGCCGGACGAGATCTACCTGAGCAACTGCATGGTCGATCCCAAGCCCGGATGCCCCTACATGAGGCCGGAGGAGTGGGCCAAGCTGATAGAGGAGAAGATAGGCGTGAAGGTGATCCTAGGCACCCACAACTACTGAGCCTTTTTTGTTATATTGTCAAGCGAGTTTGGGTATTGTTTTTAAATCGTCAAGGACCACCGCCCACAAATCGGATATTCTCCCGGTCCCCGCGATCCCCTCGGGCGGTGGTTCCTATTGGAAGTTCTGGTCGTCAAGTTCGGAGGATCTGTTCTCGAGAGGGGAGACAGCTTTCTGAAGGCCGCTGACATAGTTCTAGACCTGATGGAAAAAGGATGGACTCCCGTTGTTGTGGTTTCGGCCATGAAGGGAGTCACCGACAAGCTCAGATCGGTAGCGAGGAGCGGGGATGGCGATCTTCAGCACGTGTTCGACCTCCACAGGGAGGCCGCCTCACATCTGAACCTCCCGAAAGAAGCTGCGAAGGAGATATCAGATCTCCTGAACGAGCTCTCGAGGATGGCCTGGGCCGTGAAGATGCTGGGAGAAGCCACCCCGCGCGTGAGGGACTACATCCTCTCGTTCGGGGAGAGGCTGTCAGCTCTCCTGATGAGCTACACACTGAGGTTCAGGGGTGTGAGCTCCACTTGGATGACCGGCGGGGATGCCGGGATAGTCACCACCAGGGACTTCGGAGAGGCCAGACCCATTACAGGAAGGACGTACCCGAGGGTCAGGAGGAGGATAAGACCTCTGCTGTCGGAGGGCACCGTGCCCGTGGTCACGGGATTCCTGGGGGCGACTCCCGAGGGGGACGTCACCACGCTGGGGCGAGGGGGAAGTGATCTCTCGGCCACGCTCATAGCATCGGCCCTCAACGCCTCGGAGGTGAGACTCTACACGAACGTGGAAGGCGTCCTCACTGCAAATCCTGAGCTTGTGCCGAACGCCAGGACGATAACCCGGCTTTCCTTGGAGGAGGCCATGGAGCTCTCCTATCTGGGAGCCAAGAGGTTTCACCCGAGCACGTTTGAGCCCCTGATGAGGAGCGGCGTTCCGGCCAGGATCCTCAGCTTCCACAACCCCGAGGGCGGCTCCACAGTCGTCGAGGGGACCTGCGATCGCGAGGACAGGGTGAAGGCCACCCTGGTGGTCGGGGATCTGGCGCTTGTGGAGGTCAGGGGGACGACTATGGTCGGGAGGATAGGAACCGCTGCGGAGATCATGTCCCTCGCCAGGGAGGCTGGAGTCAACATAAGCGCCATATCGCAGCCGGTCTCCGAGACGGTCATAGATGTGGTCGTCAGGAAGGATTGCTCCAAAAGGTTCTCGGACCTCATCAGGAAGAGACTGAAGTCCAGCGGAGTGGTCAGCTCCGTGAAGGTCAGGGAGGATCTCTCCGCTGTGGTCGTCGTGGGATGCGGGCTCAGGAGCCCTCACAACCTCCAAAAGGTTCTGGGGCTTTTGGATCATGTCAACATTCACCTCATCTCGAGAGGGGCCGCGGGGGTGAGCCTCACCCTTCTCGTTGACTCGGAGGAGGCTGTCGAGCTGGTGAGGAGGATACACGATGAGGTGATAATCAGTGGATAAGCTGAAGGTGGGGCTCCTAGGGGCGACAGGTCTCGTGGGTCAGGTTTTTGTCTCCTTTCTCTCCCGACATCCCTGGTTCGATCTGACAGTCCTTTCAGCGTCTCCTCAGAGGTCAGGAAAGCTCTATGGTGAGGTGGTGAGCTGGATCGTCGGAGGAAGCCTCTCGGAGGAGGTAGCTGAGCTCAGGCTCGTGAAACCAAACCCGAATGAGTTCTCAGGGGTGGACCTTGTGTTCTCAGCTCTACCAAGCGACACAGCCTCTCACGTGGAGCCCGAGTTCGCCGAGGAGGGCTTCACCGTGATCTCAAACTCCAGCAACTTCAGACTGGATCCGGACGTGCCCCTGATAGTCCCTGAGGTGAACCCCGAGCACCTGACCCTCCTCAAGGTCCAGAGAAGATGGAGGGGGAAGATAGTGAAGAACCCGAACTGCTCCACGGCGATCCTGGTCATGACCCTAAAGCCCCTCATGGAGCACGGGCTCAGGAGGGTCTTCGTGACCACGCTTCAGGCCATCAGCGGCGCTGGCTTCAACGGGGTCCCGGGTCTGGCCATAACGGATAACGTGATCCCCTACATATCCAGAGAGGAGGACAAGCTCGCCAGGGAGCCCCGCAAGATCCTAGGAACCCTCATGGGGTCGGAGGTGAGGGAAGCGGACATCTCGGTAGCCGCTACGACCACGAGGGTGCCGACGAGACACGGCCATCTGGAGTCCGTTCTCGTGGAGCTGGATGAGGAGATCAGCGAGGAAGAGCTTATGGGATGTTTCTCAAGGTTTAGAGGCCTTCCTCAGGAGCTCTCCCTGCCGACGGCGCCCAACCCCCCGATCGTGGTCAGGAGGGAGATCGATAGGCCCCAACCACTGCTCGACCGGGAGGAGGGAAGGGGGATGGCCGTGTCAGTTGGGAGAATATCCAGGCTCCGGTGGGACGGCTGCTGGTACAGGTTTGTGGCTCTGGGACACAACCTGGTGAGGGGGGCCGCTGGGAACGCGGTCCTGATAGCAGAGCTGTTATCGCACACCTGGAACAATACATAATAATTTGGATCTTTTTTCCAAGTAATAGTTTTTATCAGCGCTCTACTCTCACGTGGATTGATGGACGGAACGAGGTTCGACGGGCTTAGGGAGAAGGTCTATAAGGACAGCATTCTGGTGTCGAAGGACATAATAGTGGAGCTTTACTCCGGATTCGAGAGAGTCATGAAGCTTGTGGGGGGTCTGCTGTATAGAACCTCCATGAAGGCCGGAAGAAGCCTCGCCAGAAGCGTGAAGGAGGAAGGTCTCGTCGATAAGGAGGACTGTGTGGAGGCCATCCTCGAGACCCTTGTGATCAGTGGCTACGCCACTAAAGCTGAGATTAACAGGATCGAAATGGAGGGGAACGAGGTCAAGACCCTGGAGATAAAGCTGGAGGGCTCTCTTCTTGGATCCAGGCTCAAGGGTAAGGGAAGCACAGTCGATTCAACGATAGCCGGGTTCGTAGCGGGGTGGCTCGAGGAGTTCTTCGGCACAAAGTACAGGGCGAAGGAGGTGAAGTGCATAGCGAGGGGAGACCCCTTCTGCCTGATAGAGGTCAGGAGGGAGTAGCTACCGTTAATGAAGAAATAAGCTGTTCTAAGCTGAGACTCGGTTTCTGAAACACCTCATAAGGGCAGGGCCTTCGGACCTTACGTCGCTGCCGGATCCTTCACAGAATGAGGAGCTGCTTCCAGGGAGCTCCCAGACGTATCACGTGCTCCAGAGCCCTCGAGCCGGAGTGATTCCTCTGCTCAGGAGTTATGGTCATGAGGTGCTGGGTCTTCTCGTGATCGCTGCAAAAACAACAATCAAGGTTCCCAGGATCATGAGGAGCGTAACTATAGACGCCCAGGGGTTGAAGCCCCCTAGAGGGCTCACCATGAAGGTCTTGGTGTGAGGAGCTCTTTTTCCATTGAGATATACCTCAACAGACCAGTTTCCAACGGATTCCTCCGTTCTAAGTTTGCTCAATTCGAACACGGCATAGCAAGACGTCTCCCCCTGTTTCAGGACATGATACGTAACGAACTCCCCTCCCTCAGATTTCCTGAACACCCAGACGATTTCGTCCCCTTGGGAGCTGTCCTTGATCTCGATCCAAGAATACACCTTATCAGTCGATAGGAAGCTCTCTGTTATCGTGGAGGGCCTTCCGGCCTTCATCTCTTTGGAGAGAACCAGCTCCGATATCTGGGAGTTCCTTCGTGAGTTGGATGCGTGCCCGACAAAGAAGCTCTTCGTTAGAGTTTCGTCACCAAGGTGGACAGTGAGGTTCCACAGACCGACAACGTCGCCGGGAGGGTATTTACTTAGCGGCAGCGTACAGCTATAAAGCCTCTTTTCCCCTAGCACTACTACCTCCTCATACTGCGTGTTGTTGGGTCCAGAGAAGCTGCACCACATCTTCTTTCCTGGAAGAGGTTCCCCCACAGAGATCACAGCGACGACATCCTCGTTGTTTAGAAATACCTGGGTCTCCTCCGCCTTGACGACGGGTTGCTTGACTATCCTGTAGAGGGTAATGTTTTCCAAGAGGTACCCCTGAGGGTTTCTATTAGGTACAACAGAGGTATTTCCCGCTCCTTTAACATCGAGGAGGGTCGTCGTTAAGAACAGAGCCATAAGCAGGAGGGTCACAAACCGCTTGTTCAAGAGAGCACCCTACACAAACATTTTTCCAAACGTGATCGCAGGTCTCGGTGTACAGATTTTATCAGTAAAACTACTTAAGGAGCTGCTGTGAATTTATTCAAAACTATTAATTTTTCTCCCTTCTAAGATTTACGTTAGGAGATATTTTGATATGTGTTTCTAAAAGAAATTAAACTTAAAAGTCTGGAAAGCCTCTTCCTCCATGATAGTTTACACAGTTGATAGTGATGTCCGGATTCCGTGCTGGAGCATTATACCTTCTTCTCCTCATCCTACTGTTTTTTCCCGCCGTCTCTAAGGAAGTCAAGGCAGATCCTTGCTGTGAAGCCTTCTGTAAATATCTTGAGTATAAACGAGCTCTTGAACAATGTGGAAGCAGCCCTCCACCTCCCTACTGTAACGACAGCGCAACACTCCATTATTTTTACAGTTTAAAATTAGTTTATTTTAATAAATATATGCAGCTAGTGAAGAGCGGTAAATGTCCGGCCTCGATCACTTGTTCTTGTGTGGCACAAAGCGGGAACTCCTATTATGGAGGTTCTCAGCAGAATGACCAGCAGGGAGGGTCTTACAGCGGGAGTAATC
>CAZGKA010000021.1:0-4244 GCA_964525965.1 uncultured Nitrososphaerota archaeon | reverse complement strand
CGCTGCCGATATCATTTTTATTCCCCCGGATGAACCCTCATACAGCGTTCCTATGCTCCTTTTTCCGTCCTTTATAGCGTCCTTCGGGCAGACCTCCTTACACAGCTCACATCCAAGACAGGAATCTTGGAACAGTAGGGGGGGAAGCCCTCTCTTTCCCAGCAAAGCGTGCGTCGGACAGATGTCCACGCAAGCGAAGCACCCATCACATATGGTTTTATCCACCTCAGGAGTGAAGAGCTCTATGTCGGCCACTTTCCTGCGCTGGATGCCCAGATATATGTGATCGTTGGGGTTATCGACATCAGCATCGACAAGCAAAACCTTTTTTCCTGTATCCGAGAGCAGAACGGCTATGTTCGTGGCTACAGTCGATTTGCCGACCCCTCCTTTGCCTCCAGTAACCGCTAGTGCCTTCAACTTCATGGAAGAACCACCTCCCTAAGCCTCTCATAGAGGTCAAACAGCGATCGCGCTGCAGGTGAATCAGGCCTGTAGGCAACCACGGGTTCTGCGTTTGACAGGGACTCAACAACAGAAAAATCAAGGGGGATCTTCCCTAAGACTTCAATTTTGCTGGACTCGAACTTCCTGAGCATCTCCTCACCGAAGTCGCTCATGTCGTGTTTGTTCAAGACGACCCCCGCCGGCACTCCAAAGTGTGTCGTTATCTCTAAGATCCTTTCAGCCCCCTGTAGAGCTTCTGGGGTGGGTTCTGTGACCACCAAAGCGTAATCAGTTGCGGAGAGAGAGGCTATCACAGGACATCCTATTCCCGGGGCCCCATCGGTTACCACGAACTCCCTCCCTGTGCTGTTGCATATTTCAAGGGCCTTCTTCCTCACCTCGTTGACCAGGAGCCCCGAGTTATGCTCCCCAACATTGAGCTGAGCTGTGACCATGGGAAAGCCATATCTCGACTCCCCCACGACGAGTTTCCCTGCTACAGCGGGTTCAAGGGATATGGCGCCAACAGGACAGGCCTTAAGGCATATCGAGCATCCATCGCACATGTACGGTATAACCCTCGGCCTTTCGTTCATGACAATGGCCCCAAATGGACATTTCTCGACGCACCTGCCGCACAGGATGCACTTATTTCCTATCTTAGCTTTAGATGAGAGAGTTAAGTTCCTCTCCTCGATCGGCCGGAAGCCCATGGCCAGATGAAGAGAGGGTGTGTCCACGTCTGCATCCGCAGCTACAACCCCTAGGCCGTCTCTGTTCATGAGATAGAGCAAGCTCGAGGAGACCGTTGTCTTCCCAACCCCTCCTTTGCCACTTATTATCGTTATTTCCTTCTTCTTCATGCCTATCGTGTGAGACATTAGGACAACCTAAATAAAATGTTGATCCGCCGCCGGGGTGAGCTAGGAGGGGCGGCGCCTCCACATGCGCGGGTATAGATCCCTCTCCATGACGACCCTCAGGAGTTCAGCGACGACTCCTTTCTCGGCCCTCAATATCTCCTCGGAACTCATCAAAGCCCTTGCTATGGCAACAAGTTCCCCTTTGAGTGTGAATATTCCCACCAAATCTCCCTTTGAGATCCCCTCGGACAGGAGGCTCACGCCCGGTGCCAGAACAGGTGCCCCATGAGCTATTGCGGATACGGCGGAGTCCTTCACCACTATCCTCTTGACATGCTTGACGGCCTCCTCAACGGGAATTAATTTCTCCCTGAGGTAGTGCTCATCTCCCATGTTCCTGTAAAGTTCAACTGCTCTGAGGAGAGTCTCCAGATCTACGCACATGTCCTCCGTTATATGTCCCACCCTGACCCTCCTCAGCTTTATCATGCTGGCGCCAACTCCGAGAACCTCCCCTATGTCGTGGTAAAGTTTTCTTATGTAGGTCCCCGACTCGACGACTGTCCTCAGCTCGACGTATCTCCCCCGCCGCGATAGGACCTCTATCTTGTATATCTTCCTAGTTCTAAGGGTTCTGCTCACCGCCGATCTGACAGGCGGCCTCTGATATATCACCGTCTCGAACATCTTCAATACCTCCGCCAGCTCCTCATCGGTCACGTCCCCGTGCAGATACATGGTCCCCACGTACTCCTTATCCATCGTCGTTATCAGAGGCGTCGCCTTCGTTGCCTCTCCTATGACGATCGGAAGGACCCCTGTCACTTTGGGATCTAGAGTCCCGCAGTGACCCACCCTCAGTCCCATGTTCAGGGCGTCCTTTATCCGTTTGGTCACCACGTGGGATGATGGGCCCGATGGCTTGTCTAGGATGGCGACGCTGTACCTCAAAAATAGAGGGAAGGGGCGCTCCTCCGGACGAAAACCGTGCTCGCCCGGGGAGCTTTTCGACTTGACTAGGAGAGAGCTCATCAGGACTCCTTCTTGGATTTACTCTCTCGTTTTTCCTTCTCTCTTAGAAGCTCCTCGTACAGCTTCGTCTGCTTGAGGGCCTCAAGCACCTCTCCGTCGTCGGCATCTTCCCTTATGTCGAGCTTGATCGGGAGGGGGACCAGATGTTTCACATTGGATCTCCTTCTACGGACTCCAGTGAGCTCCTTAGGGCCCGTCACCACAACAAAATTTCTATCGATCACCTTAACAACAACACACTTTCTACCTGCTTCCCTTCCAGCAGTCTTTACACAGACCCTACCTACTTCTATCAACATGGAAGATCACCTCTCGCGAGGTGAGGACCTCTCGCTCGCGCGAGAGCGCTGAGAGAGGCCTCGGTTGAAGATTAAAAAGCTTTATCCGGCGGGGTATATCGAATATCATCTCCCGAGAAGGGCGAGGCCTTCAGCTATTGCCTTCTCTGTAAAGAGCTCCCTGAAGCACTTGCTGCAAAGATTCCCCCCATATGGCCTGTTTGGTCTCTTCTCGCTCTTAGCGAGCTTTGACATGTAGCTTCTGGGTCCATTGCGGACGCCGGTTAAGGGTCTTCCGCACGAAGCACAGTGCGGTTTCCTGTAAATTTTCCTCCTGAAGTGATAGACCACCTTACCTCCTGGAGTCCTGACAGCAACTCTTCTCTTGTTGAGTTTTTTGTGACCTCTGACAACCATTGAGGCTGGCAGAGGGCACACCCCCGCTGACTTTAGCAGTGGTGTGATTAATAAAGCTTAGGGAACTAAGAGGGCGTTGGAGATAATCCGAGCAGTTTCATGAATACATTGGAGAAGAATATGGAGGCTATCATGTACAGCCCTATGTATCCTATTACGTCATCCTGAAAGACACTTCTACCATGAAAATAGCCCATGAAGGGGAACGGGAAGGGAAGTTTTGCCAGAGGTATCTCCACGAATATGCCGGCGAGCACGAAGAACATGATCAGTATCGGTAGGGTCGTGTACATCATCGGCTTGAGGCTCATCTTACTCAGCTCAGCCTGAGCTTCCCTATACCGAGGTTCCATGCGCTTCAGCTTTCTCTCCAGTTTCTTATCCTTGGTTTTCATATGCTGCTTCTTGATCTCCATATATTCCTTGACTGTCTTCTGATAAAGGGCCATCTTATCATAATCCACAATCTTCTTGTTGACGAGGCTTACCGCTAATGAGATCACTGCTGAGAGAGCTGTTATGAAGATTATCGAGTTCGGAGGAAGGACAAGCCAGTCCATCATCACGCAACACCTATGTTCTTGGCAAGTTCCTCCGCAGCCTTTTCAACCTTTCCCTCTTCATTTCTGATGATCACTATATTACAGCCAGTTAATGTAGCGTATGTGACCGCGGCCATCCTGTTTAACTCCTGATGGAGTTTTATAAGGCCCTCCAGCTCAACGTCCCTCTCTCTAGTCTTGTCTTTTGCCCTTCTAGAGGCAATCTCTTTAGGATCAGCTTCTATAAGCACCGTAAAGCTGGGATTAAGTAGTTTGAGTATCCTCTCCGGAAGGCCGGGGAAAAACCCGCTCGGAGTCTTTATGAACCCATGAGTATCCACCAGAACAACCCCCTCGAAAGAGAGGCTCTCCTTGTATATCCTGTCGGCAGCCTTCTCTTGAAGGTCCTTCTGTATATCTATGGGAAGCTTTCTCATTTCATCCCTGTGCCTTACAAGACCTTGCTCCTTCGCTATCTCGACCATATAGTCACCATAAATGACTATCTTGACCTTATCCGGATATTTGACCCTGAGAGCCTCCATGACAGTTGATTTGCCGACTCCAGGAACTCCTATAACCAGGCACACAGGCATATGTGCTGAGTCCAGGTCTTCCTAAAAAAGGATGATGGAAGAAAATTTTAGGGGGCTCATCTACCAACA
>CAZGKA010000020.1:0-3555 GCA_964525965.1 uncultured Nitrososphaerota archaeon | reverse complement strand
GCACCTCAGAGATCGCCGCTAGAAGCATGGCCACATTGCGGAGGTTCATGAGGCCTGCTAGATATCTGAGTGTCTCCAGGGGAGGAATCGCCTCCCCGGATCTTGCCTCCTCCATGGTCAGGGATATCAGAGGGGTCAGCGAGAGGGTCGCAGCTACGGTGAAGGTCAAGGAGTATCCCTCAGCACTTAGAGGCACAGCTAGAAGCGGGCCTAGTGATATTCCCATCCCCTGAGCTAGTCTTAGAGCCCCTATGCCCATATCTCCCTTGGAGGTGATGTAGCTCGCCAGAGACAGGCCAGCCGCAAGCACAAGCTCGCTGAGAACCGCGTGAACCACCCTGACCAGAAGGAGCTGGTTTACATCGATGACAACCGTGTAGATGAGGATTGCGGTGGAGAGAAAAATCGAGGAGAACGCTAGAATCCTTCTAGTTCCTACTCTATCACACAACATCCCAGCGAAGGGTGAGAGAACGGCCATCGCTAGGAAGCTGACATAGAGGACCCGAGATACCTCCAGCTCCGAGCCTCCTAGATCGTAGGCCAGGTAGGGGACCACGGTCCTCACGAGGTAGGTGGACATCAGCACCAGTCCTATCGATAGGATGACCGCTTCCTGAGACTTGTTCATCACATAGGGGTCGAGGATTGATCTACTAAACGTTTCTCTACCTCATCGCCGATGTACTGGACCGAGGTTTAGATAGAAGAGGATCGAGGCTATGGTCTTGGCGTCCACGATCTCATTCCTCCTTATCATGTCGAGAACCTCGCTTATCTTGAGCTTGTGAACCTCTATCCGCTCAGATGGCTCGGGATTTGGTTTTCCCTCGGTCAGCTCAGTGGCCAGGAAGAAGTGCATCTTCTCAGTGCCGTATCCCGGGACCAGGTAGGCCTCGAACATCTTCTCAATTCTCCCAGCTCTGAGCCCCGTCTCCTCCTCCAGCTCCCTTGCGGCACACTCCTCAGGGCTTTCGTTTTCCTCAAGGGTCCCAGCCGGAATCTCCCACAGAAAGTCTCCGACAGTGAACCTGTACTCCCTTATCAGGTAGATCTCGTCCCCATCCACTGGTAGAATTGAGACGGATCCGGGATGTCTGATCAGCTCTCTTGTTCTCCCGTCAACCGTCTGGAGAGTCAGAACCACAACCCTTCCCCGGTACACAGTTCTCTCCTGCATGAGGGATCAGCTCAAGGAGAGGGTCCCGAATATTAATCTCCTGTCCCGTCGACTGTCATTAACGTCACGACATGATCCCTTTCTTGTAAATTCTTTTACATATCTAATATTAGATGTTAAATATATAGATACAAAAGCTTTTTTCTAGAAATGTTTATGATATAATTGGGAAGGTCGGTAATGAGATTTCCCGTCCTGTTCCTGATCATGCTCCTAGCAGCCAGCATACTGCTTGGAACCATGGCAGCGGATGCCCAGCAGGAGAATCAGATCAGGTACAAACTCAAGGTGAGAATATATCTCACTTACTTCTGGGCCAACGAGCGAGCTGATCTGGACAACGACATACCGAACGGTGACTCGGACGTCTGGGTCTTCTCCCTGATAAGGGAGGAAGAGCACGAGACCCAAACAAAGGCCATAGGGGAGAAGGAGGATCTGGATCAGCACTGCTGTGATCTGGATGGAAACGGGAAGTACAGCGACGGAGACAAGAGAATTGAGGTTCTGAACCTCTACAGCGGAAAGGTCATCAGAACCGACGTCGTGTATGAGGTAGAGCAGTGCGAGCCCGTCAGACCGTTCCACATTTACATAAAATCGATAGATTCTGACGTTGGAGGAAGCGAGACCGTAAAGTATGTTTCGTCCGTGGTCAAAGGGATCTCCTCTGTGGTGAAGTCGATAAAGCCGTTCGCCAAGCTGATCAGTTCGTTGACCAGCTTCATATCGAACAAGTTCAAGGACCACGAGGTCATAGGATCGGGGGTTAAGAACTCCTGGCTGCCGTCCAAAGCTTATGAGGTCAAGCCAGGAGCTAAACAGGGTAAAAGGTGGAACCTGGGCCCCGAGAAGATCTGGAAGATCGGGGAAGCTCCCCCTCCTGGGAAGACGTGGGTCTCAGAGGAGGTTCCCGTGGAGCTCAAGGAGAGCGGGGAGCTTAGGGCCATTGTGTGGTACAGATTGGAGGTTTACAACACTGGAATTCCGTGTTCATGCCAGAAGATTAAGGCCCCCGAGAAGGAGAACCCGAGGGCCTTGAAGAGCCTGGAGCTCATCAGAAGGTCGGACGTCTCTGAGATGGAGTTCCACCTCGAGACATCTGATGATCCCCACAGCGGAACAAACATCTCCATCCGGATGAACGGTGAGGAGGTCGCTAGGATATGGGGCGGCGAGGAGATCCTCTGGAGCGGGAACGTAAAGTCTCTCTGGAGCGGGAACAAAGAGATCTCAGGAGTGCTGAACCTGAGCAGTGTTAAGGGTCCAACCAAGCTGGAGTTCGTATCCTACGGACCGGGGGGCATAGTCAACTCAGTTGCAGCTGATGTTGTGGTTCCGGAGCCGGACCTCTGCGTCGTAGCCAACGAGATAGACCTCAGAATGTCGGCTGAGCTTCTATCGAGCTTGGAAAACAAAGGGTATCACTACTCCCTATGTCGTCCCAGCAACCTGAGGAGCCCCGTGGTCCTCGTGTTGGGCGGGCCGGAGTCCTACTCAGGGGTCGGAGATTTCGTCTCCTCCCTGCTCCCTCAGAGCAAGGTCCATGAGGTAAGGGAGAAACCCACCTCTACCCACGTGAAGGTGGGGGAGAGGGACTTCTACATCTCGGGCGGTCCCGATAGATATGGAACGAGGGAGGCAGCCGAGTCCTGTCTCGAGAGCTTGGTTAAGACCTTGGCGGAGAGGGACTTGAGACCACCTCAGATCTGGTGGCCCGTGAGCACTGAGGTTGAGGCCGACAGAAACTTCACCATCGTGTGGAGCGAGCCTGTCAGCTCGATCGAGATGAAGGTGTTCTCCAAGGACGTGCCGATTTCAGGAGTCAAGGTGTTCCACGAGGGGAGGACCAGTCGGGTGGTCCTCCCTGACCTCTCCCCCAAGAACTTGACCCTCCTCATGAAGGTGGTAGACCTCAGGGGCAACTCAGCCGATCTAACTCTTGAAGTTGTCCGGACAGGAGAGCCAGTCCCCTACCTGGTCTATCATCCGCAGATCGTCGATAAGAAGGGGCTCACGTGGACTCTGGTCGTCGAGATAGAGAACCTAGGAGACGAGTTTGGGACGGTGTCCTTTGTAGGGGTTAAGGGCAACCCCAGCTTCATCAAGGTCTCACCGCTCGGGAGCGGGAGCTTTGTCATAGAACCGGGCGGAGTGAGAGGGATGACCTTCACGCTATCCATAGGAGAGGATGCCAAGGTCGGAACCTACACCTTCAAACTGCTGTTTCACGAGAGCAGCACCGGGGTCATGAGCGAGGTCGAGGTCACGGTCAAGATATGGAAGGAGTAAGGTCAGAAACAGCCATCGTGCCGCTTTGATGATCCATCGAGGACCGAGTCGACCGACCTGTTTTTATCTTTTCAGGTCGCCTA
>CAZGKA010000019.1:0-15718 GCA_964525965.1 uncultured Nitrososphaerota archaeon | reverse complement strand
ACCTAAGCACCAGCATTGTTAGATCATTTATCTAAGCTAAGGAAAAATTGCTCTATCCGATAAGCCCTCTTTCTTTACCCCCAAGCGATTCTGCTCCTATTTCGGACACAGGGTCACCTCTATCGTGGAAAGGTATTTGTTTTATTATCAAATAGATCTTCGGTCCCCGTGATAAAGTTCAAAATAGAAAACAAAAATATAATTTTAAATAAAAATCTTTCACTAATAAGCGCCTACCTTGACGTAAGATTTTTGTCTATATCTTGGCTGGGTTCACTCGTCAGGGTGAGCCCTTTGGAAGTTATGGAGAGCGATGTGGTCATCGTGGGTTCCGGCTTGGCGGGATTCAGGGCAGCTATCGAAGCGGCCACCATCAATAAGAGCGCTAGAGTGACCATTCTAACTAAGGTCCACGCCATGAGATCCCACTCAGTTGCTTATGCTGGTGGGACAGCAGCAGTTTTGTATCCTGAGAAGGGAGATAGCTTCGATCAACATGCTTTCGATACGATAAAGGGTTCCGATTACCTAGCCGATCAAGACGCCGTGGAGCTCTTCGTTAGGTTGGCCCCTAGGGAGATTCTAAAGATGGAACACTGGGGCATGCCTTGGGAGAGGGATGAGAAGGGATACATAGCTCAGAGACCCTTCGGAGGTCACACGTATGACAGAGCCTGCTATGCTGCCGACAAGACCGGGTTCTACGCCATGCAGACCCTCTATACTACAACTTTGAAGTATGATAACATAAATATTCTTCATGAGTGGTACGTGACCTCCCTGCTCGTCGAGAACGGAGAGTTCAAGGGCGTGACCGCCATAGAGCTGAAGAGCGGCGACTTCTATGTGATCAAGGCTAAAGCCGGTATTCTCGCCACAGGGGGGATGGGGAGGCTCTACTCTTTCACGACGTACGCTCACTCTGCGACGGCCGACGGGATGGCCATGGCGTACAGAGCGGGCATCCCGCTGAAGGACATGGAGTTCGTTCAGTTCCACCCGACAGGGCTGATACCCTCAGGAATACTGATCTCCGAGGCCGCTAGAGGAGAGGGAGGATACCTCAGGAACAAGGATGGAGAGAGGTTCATGAGCAAATATGCCCCGAAATGGATGGAGAAGGCTCCAAGAGACGTAGTTTCCAGGGCTGAGATGACGGAAATACTTCAGGGAAGAGGGTTTAAAGGTCCTAACGGGCTAGATTATGTCCATCTTGATTTAACTCACCTTGGAGAGGACAAGATAAACGAAAAACTTACACAGATCAAGATGCTGGCCATGAAGTTCGCTGGGGTGAACCCCGTTGAAGAACCGATCCCCGTGCGCCCTGTCGCCCACTACACGATGGGCGGCGTTCACGTCGACAAGTTCGGAAGAACTCCTGTGAGGGGTCTCTGGGCTGCTGGCGAGGTTAACTGCGTCAGTATACACGGAGCAAATAGGCTAGGGTGCAACTCGACGATAGATTGTCTGGTCTACGGTTCGCTGACCGGTCGTCAGGCCGGTGAATATGTGAGCAAGGAGAGGACTGTTGAGGTGGACATGTCCAAGGCTGAGGCTGAGGAGAAAAGGATATTTGACGGGATTCTAAGAGGAGGGACCGGGGAGGATCCATACGCCATAAGAAGGGAAATGCAGAGGACGATGAGCGACAAGGTGTACGTTTTCAGGGACGAGAAAGGACTAAAGGAAGCTCTCAAGAAGATCAAGGAGCTCAGGAAGAGGTTCGGTACCGGGCACGTGGCGGACAAGAGCAGGGAATACAATCAAAACCTGGTTCACGTTCTGGAGCTTGACGCCATGCTCGAGGTAGCGGAGGTCGTCGTGACGAGTGCTCTCGCCAGGACAGAAAGCAGAGGGGCTCATTACAGGATGGACTATCCCAAGAGGGATGATCAGAACTGGCTTAAACATACTCTAGCGTACAGAACCCCGGAGGGTCCCAAGCTCGAGTACATCCCTGTTGTCATAACCAAGTGGACCCCGAAGGAGAGGAAATACTGATATGGGGGTGTCTATCAGTGGGTTATCGGAGTAGGGAAGGTATCCTGAGTTGGTTCAGGGTCAGGAGGTATGCTATCGAGAAGACACTCTTCCTCCTCCACCGCCTGACGGGGATAGGTATAGGAATATTCTTTGTGATACATTTCTTCATAACTGGCTGGAGCCCGGGGAGGTGGGGGGACGAGCTTCTAGGACTCCTTATAGTTTTCCATTTTGTCAACGGCCTTAGACTCATACTCACCGAGAACGGCTTCCTTTTAGGAAGACCTTACAGGCCCGTGTTCCCCTTCAAACAGGGAGTTCTATACGGAGCCCAGAGATATCTGGTTTACGCAATGCTCTTGCTGTTCTTTGTCCTAATGGCGGGCTGGACTTACTACGCCTTGCTGGTGGGGTGATCGTTTGAGGGAGTCAACTTTAACGCTTCTTCAGTACATATCCGCCCTGATCTTGATGGTGGTGGCTGGCCTTCACTTATTTGCGAACAACGCTCCGCACATAGGCCCCTTGATACACGATAACCCTCTATATCCTGCGATGATGGTGATATTCCTCACGGCCTTGCTCTATCATCTGCTCAACGGCATCAGATCGATCTTGGTCGAGATCATACCCGGTAAGTACGCCGCCAAATCCATAAGCTGGTGCCTCCTGCTGATAGGAATTGCCGCCTACATATACGGGCTCAACACGTTGTCGGAGCTCTTCCCTAAGGCAATACCCCACATACTTCCTGCTCCGTGAGGAGGTGTGGCTGGATGGTCGAGGAGAGAGAGGTAACGTTCAGGGTGTTCAGGTACAACCCCAAGAAGGACGCCGTTCCTCACTGGGAGGAGTATAGGATCAGGGTGACTAGAGACATGAGCGTGCTTGACAGCCTCCTTAAAATAAAAGAGGAGCTGGACCCAACTCTGGCCCTGAGATACTCGTGCAGACAGGCAATATGCGGCTCCTGTGGGCTTACAATAAACGGAAAACCTAGGTTAGCCTGCTATACGAGGGTGTTCGAGCTCGACTCGGACGTGATAGAGGTGGCACCTCTCAAGAACGTCAAAGTGATAAAAGACTTGGTGACAGACTTCACTCCTCTCTTTGAGAAGGAGAAGGGGATATACCCCTACCTAATAAGGAAGGACTTGGACGAGGTCAACGAGCCGACAGGCTTCTACAAGCAACCGGAGAGAGATCTGCTGGAGTACTTGGAGTTCGCCAACTGCATAGAATGTGGCCTGTGCTATGCTGCGTGCCCTGTAGTGGCAACGGATCCACTGTACTTGGGTCCGTTCATACTGAACAGGGTCTATAGGTTGTGCACTGACAGCAGGGATCAGGGCGCCGACGTGCGATTGGAGGTCGTGGACAGCGATCACGGATGCTGGCGTTGTCACTTCGCCGCCGCCTGCAGCGATGTATGTCCAAAAGGAGTGGATCCCGCCAAGGCAATACAGTTCCTCAAGAGGATCGTCATAAAGAGGCATGTTCTCAAGAGCAAAGTCCCGGAGAGAACAGTGGAGATAGTTCCAATACCCCATGCCAAGCAGGAGGTGGAGCTTCCCAGGGAGGAAGACGAAAACGAAACGGGAAAGGATAAAGGTGGAGGATGAGCGAGCTTTCAGAGCACCTGGTATACCAACAGGTCGGAGAATCCCTCCGGCCTGCTTATCCTGTTTTTGACGAGCTTCACGGTCACCAATACGTAGAGGCCATTTTCAAACTCCTTGGTCTTCACGTAAACCTTGGAACCAGGGAGCTGGGTTACTATCCAATCACTTATCAGGGAGGATAGCTTCCTCCTGCCCTCCTTGGAGAGCCTCACATCGATGTAAAAGCAAAATACTGCCCTCCCCTTCTCGAGCTCCCAGGTCAGGAGCTCCATGCCAAAATTCCTCAGGCTGAGGAGGGCACTCATTATCCTGCTCAACCCGCTCACCATGATACACTGGGAGTGAAACAATAGATTAAGTTTATTGATGATACCGTTTCAGACCGTTTCATCTGCGTTTACAATCTATCCAAGAGCTCCAAACACCTAATAAGTAACTTATAGAGCAGAAATCATACGGAGGGAATTTAATATGGAGTTTTTTCGCCCCTCTGCTCTCTTCATCACGTCCATGTAAAGATTGGACCCGTGGGAGTCTATGGCCACTATGGTCGGGCCGAAGTTCTCAACCTCAAGGACCCACATCGCTTCGGGGGTGCCTAGGTCAAGCCAGTGAACTTCCCTTACCCTCTTGACTGATCTGGTCGCGAGGACAGACACTCCTCCCGGATGAGCTAGATACGCAGCACCAAATTTTCTCATTGCTTTAGTTGTCTTTTCAAACATGCCTCCTTTACCTATGATCAACCTGACTCCGGTCCTCTCTATGAACTCTGCCTCCACAGGCTCCATTCTCGCGCTGGTCGTCGGGCCGAATCCGTAAACCCTCCACTCTTCTCCTTCTTTGACCATTATTGGCCCACAGTGGTAGAGAGCCCCGCCTCTGAGGTCCACGGGGAGCGGCTTTCCCTCCCTTAAGTACTGTAAGGCTCTTCTGTGGACCTGATCCCTACCCGTAACGAGCACTCCGGAGAGATAGACCACATCCCCAACTCTGAGGGATCTCACCTCTTCCTCACTGACGGGAAGCCTGAGAAGCCTCTCCATCCCTACACCACCTTTGGCGCCAGAATCTCAAAACTTCCATCCGGATGAACTTCTGCGACGGATTTCCTGACAGCCCAGCATATCGTTGATACGCCAACGGGGAGGCTTGCCGGGTGCTTATGGGCCCAATCTATGTGGACCGCTAGGGCATAGGTCCTTCCTCCCAAGCCCATTGGACCGAATCCCAAGGAGTTTATCATTTCTAGAAGCTCTTTTTCCAGCTCTCTCAATTTTTCATCTGGATTAGGCTGATCAAGCGGCCTTAAAGTGGCTCTCTTAGCAATTTCCAAGCATAGCTCCGAGCTTCCACCCACACCAACCCCTACTATCACGGGGGGGCAGGGTTTCGGTCCTGCTCTGTAGGCCGCCTCCAGGACTGCCTTCTTTATTCCGTTCACGCCTAAAACTGGGGAGAGCATGAAGAGCTGCACGGTGTTCTCACTACCTCCTCCTTTCGCCAGGTAGGTCAACCTGATCGAGTCCCCCTCGACGATCTCCATGTGCACGATCGGGACCATTCTTCCCGTGTTATCACCGCTGTTCTCGAGTGTCCAAGGGTTCACGGCGTTTGGCCTGAGAGGTATCTCCTTGGTCGCCCTCCGGACAGCTCTCCTGAGGACCTCACGGATCTTAGCCTTTACTGGAAAATCCTCTCCTATCTCCAAGAAGAAAGTAGGCGTCCCAGTATCTTGGCATATTGGCCTTCTCTCGTGTTTAGCGGCCTCTATATTCCTTATTATCGCTGAAAGGTTGGCTCTAGCGACGTCACTTTCCTCCCTGTCCAGAGCCTCCTTCAGAGCTTTTACGACATCAGGTGATACGTTAAATGCTGCGATCCTCATCATCTCCACTACGCAGCTCTCCAGGCTCTCCTCGAGGTTCATCCCAGGTGCCTCCTCAGGATCTCCCCCAGCTTCCTTATCCCCTTGTCGATCTCCTCCACATTCAGATAAGAGTAGCTCAGCCTCATTCCGTTGGTCTCCACCACGTTGTCCTTTATGCTGTTAGTCTCCGGATCGTAGGCGTACCCTCTCAGCGGGTAGAAGGCTTTACCCGGAACGTAAGCAACATCCTCCTTGAGAGCAACCTCCATCAGGAACTTCTTCGAGTCGAAGTCCTTCTTGGCGGAGTCCCACCATATGAAGAACCCTCCGGTGGGATAGGTCCTCTCCCCCTCAGGGAAGGTCTCGTCTATGGCCTTGGCCATGACCTTGCATCTCCTCTCGTACTCCCTCCTGACCTCATCTATGTGCTTCTCGAAGTACCTCTCGTAGTAGTAGAGGGCAAATCTCTGGGCGAGCACCGGAGTGCACAGATCTAGGTAGCCCTTGCACTTTATCACCTGCTCAGCTACCACCTTCGGCATGACCGAGTAGCCCACCCTGACCACCGCAACCTCCTTGCTCGTTGTTCTGAGGTATATCACGTTCTCGTTCTCCTTGTCTAGGGCTTTTATCGGGTCTAATTTCTTTTCACCAAACTGTATCTCCCTGTAGGCAGCGTCCTCTATGATCAGCGATCCATAAGAGGAGACAACGTTGTAAAGCTCCCTTCTCCTGGATTCAGGCATCGTAGTCCCTGTGGGATTGTCCGAGTCAGGGACGACGTACACGAACTCGGGATATCTACCGAACTCCTTCTTAGCCAGCTCCATTGCCTTATCGACATGCTCTGGGTTGATTCCCTCCTTGTCCTGAGGGACTGTAACGATCCTTGCTCCAAACTTACATGCTACATTGACGAACCCTAGGTATACAGGTCTCGGAACAACTATTATATCTCCTGGATCCAATAAGACGTCCATTATCGCATATATGGCCTGCTGAGAGCCTGTTGTTATGGTGACATCCTTCCATCCGGTCTCCCTATCCAAGGGAAGATGATCTCTTTTTATCATTAGCTCCGCCAAGACCTTTCTCAGTTCGGGTATGCCTTCGGATGCCGAGTAGTTATAGTGATCTATGGCCTCCTTCCTCATTTCTCCTCCTTTTATGACGAGCTCGAAGTCATCTAACCCCATCTCAACCAGTATCCTAGGCAAAATGGATAGAGGTAGAACTCCCGGCTTGCCTCCAGCGAAGTAATACCTCACTTTATATCTCAGAAGAGCTCTTATTTCAGATTCAGGTACGAGGTGAGTCCAAGTAGCAAAATCGAAGGCTTTATGCCTTACCTCGTTCATGAGATCCCCAAGAGCTACGTCCGGCTGAAAGATAAAAACTCTTAACCTAGATGATAGCATGGATCAAAAAACGGGAATACAAACTAAAAAACCGGGATACTCGAGATTTCGGGGAAAAGGTCCTTTAGAATCTTCTTCTGTACCTTCTTGAGTATCCTCCACCGTACCTCCTTCTCGGTCTCCAGTTCTCGGGAGCTTCCGGAGAATCCTCGGGGACATCCTCTGCCTTGACCACCTCAGAGTCATCTATTTCCTCTATGCTCCCTCTCCTTCCGACATTTAGCTGGACTTTCCCTCTGTAGGCCGTCGTGAAGGCATTGTGTATGGCTATGGCCTGTCCCTCAGCCAACTTTCCTGCGTGCTCCCCCCACAGGGTCAGACTGACCCGCCCCGTTTCATCGCCAACTATGGCCTCGGAGAGGGTTCTACTTCCACTCCTAGTCTCCACCACACGAGGTTCGGTGACCTCAATAACCCTGACCCTGATCTCTACGTTATCAGAGCCGGGTGTGAGGTCCATCACCTTCTTCGTAACTCCAGACATTCTACCATCCTTCTCCTCGTTGAGCAACAGCCTTCTCATTCCAAGAATTTAAAGACATCACATGAAGAAACGTTTTAGTCCAAAATAATCTTCTATGGAGGTGTAAAAGTTTATTATCTCACGGCCCAGATAGTTAGGTTGGTCTAGCTGATGAAGAATCCTGGACGTGCTCTCTTGGTCCTGGTTCTCATTGCATTTCTGATAGCTCTTGTTGTGGTGGTAGCTCCAATGCTCCTGAAGGAGGAGAAGAATTCTGAGGTCTCAGAGCTTCCTGGCTCAGCTCAAGAGGGACCCCAGGTCCTATCCTCGGAGAGGAAAATAGGGACCTTGGAATACTATAAGGAGTTCCTTCTCGAGCTAAAAAAGCCCAGATATCTGGTGCTCAACGTGAGACAGTTTGTGGAACTCATAAGGGAGGGATGGCACCCGCCCAAGGACAGGGTAACAGTCATTCTGAGGCATGACGTGGACCATGATCCTGAAACAGCCTTCAAGATGGCGGAGATGGAGCACGAGCTGGGGATAAATGCCTCCTATTACTTCAGGGTCAGGGCCAAATACAACGTCCTGTCCCCCAACGTTTCCAGTGAGATAAAACAGATAGCTGCTTGGGGGTTTGATGTCGGTCTTCACTACGAAGACCTATACGTGGCTAACTACAACGCTACGAAGGCAATTCAACTGTTCAAACTGGACTTAGAGATAATGCGCTCTCTGGTTCCTGTGAAGACAGTCTGCGCTCACTGCAACAGGGCGGACATGCCAATACCAAACTTCGAGATGTTCAAAATGGCCAACAAGACCCTCAAAGACTTCGGATTGGAGGCGGAATGCTACCTGACGGTCCTCCCCATAATAAGGAAATATCAACACAGGGCCTTAGCTGATAACATGGGGCATCTGGTCGACTGGATAGCTGAGGTTCGACACGATAAGCCCGGATGGGTTGTATATCTGCTCATACACCCATGTTACTATCGCGGGTAGAAGAGGAGGGCGACCGGCCCACCAATGCTCAACGTGATCAGATGTCCCAAGAGGATGAACGGCAGGAGAGGGTAGGCGGGGATGATCCAAACGTATCCCCTTTCCTTCCCTTTAATGGAAACTCTTTCCTCCTTTATAGGAGATAAAGCTGAGCTGAAAACGAATCTTCTTACTCCCCCAATCGTTGCCTCGGCCAGGCCGGCGTACTTAAGACCCTTAACCTTGCTACAAGGAACAGCTCTAGCCACAAACATGGCCAAAATCTTTCTGGTAGATGTCTCCTGAAATCCATCGAAGATCCCCTCTCGGAGGTTTCTGAGGTTAATGATGAGGTTGTGGAGAAGTGTCGTCGAGAGGAGGACGTTGGAGTATATGAACGTGGACATCGCAGGAGGCAGATACCCACGGCCGAACAGATATACCGGCTGCGTTACGAGCAAGGAAGCATACGCCAACACATCCGCCTCTCCCATGACCTTCAGAATCCAGGCAAGAGCCAACACGACTGCTAGGGGGATGCAGCTCCACAGATAGAGGAACCAGTTCTCTCTGATGAGGAAAATGTCCGCCAGAATACCCAGCGTTGAAAAAAGAATCCAGATTTTGTCGTCTATCATCCTGTACCTGAGGTCTTGGTAGCTAGCGGCGAGCAGCATACCTATAGATATCAGGGATGAGATCAGGGAACCGGGCAAAGATCTCAACTCGGGCTCCAGCCAGCAAGTGCCTGAGTGGCCTGAGGCCCAAACACCTTGACCGTGTGGGACTTCGTTGGATCGACGTAGCAGTTCAAAGTTATGTTCAACTGTCTGTTCACGTTTAAGTCCGCTGGAGGGGGAGGATTAAGGGAGGCTATGAGGCACTGGCTTTCATCGACGAAAACCTGCCAGTCTTGGGTACTGTCATAGTGAACCGAGACAGGTCCAAGGTTTTTGATCAGGACCGACGCCTGCGGATGGGCTGGAGGATCTGTGGGGGTGAATCCCACTATCTCCAGATTTGTAGCAGCATAGCCGGAACTCTTAGTTTTAAACCAGCTTACTGCTGCTCCACTAGCGACGAAGTAAACTAGAATAGCAAGAAGAACCCCCAAAACTATCAGAATGACTATTATAGCAACGTTGGATATTCCGCCGGATCTTTTCATAGGCAGACCTCAGGTTAACCTCCTAGGGATTACCTTTTATAATCTCTTCCTCCACACTAAGCTCGGTAAAGATGCCCGGACTTCTCTTTGGAAAGGGGAAAAAAGACAAAACTAAGAAACAAAAACCAGAGAAAAAAGAGAAAAAGAAGAAGAGAAGAAAACTGAAGAGAGTAGACCTTCCGCATCCAAAGGATGTGATAGAATCAATGAATCTGAGTAATGTAGTGGAGCTTGTCCCTGACTTCGCCTACAGAGGCGTCAGAGGTAACACCTACGTGCTGGTAGAAGCCCAGCTTCCTGAAGATTATGCCAATGATCTTCTGAATATAGGCAAGGAGTACGTGCTTTTGAAGGTGGATCTTTCATCTAGGGAGAAGATGGAGGAGATCTATGAGGAAGCAGCTGTTAAGGCGATAAAATCCCTCAAGTTGCCCATGGATGAAAGACTGAAGAACAACATAATATACTACCTGTACAGGGACATAGAGGGCTTCGGTCCGATAGATCCCCTGATGCACGATCCTTACATAGAGGACCTCACCCTTCCAGCTAGGGGATCGAGGTACGTCTACGTCTACTGCGCTGATGTGGCCAACTGGCTGAGAACTGAGATAAACCTGCAGGAAGAAGACGCCAGGAGGATAGTTCTCAAGTTCGCTGAGCACATAGGGAAGCAGATCTCTCTCGCAAAACCTAGGCTTGAAGGTCGGCTCCCAGATGGGAGCCGAGTACATGCCCTCTTCGGTTCGGCCATGAGCGGTGGAGGAACAATATTTACAGTGAGGAGGTTCACCAAGAGACCTAGCATCGAGGATCTGATAATGTACGGGGCCCTGACCATGGAGGCAGCAGCGTATCTGTGGCTTATGGTGGAGCACGGGATGTCCGGCTTCATAGTCGGAGAGACAGGATCCGGTAAGACGACCCTTCTCAACGCCCTCCTATCTCTGCTTCCCCGACAGGCTCACATAGTGACGGTCGAGGACACTCCAGAAATATACCTGCCGCTCCACGGAAACTGGACCTCGCTGATAGGACAACCTCCCGGAATGGGCGAGAAAGGAATGGAAATTCCGGATTTGCTGAGAGATGTGCTGAGGATGAGGCCGGATTACGTCGTCGTAGGTGAGAGCAGGGGAGCCGAGACGAGGCTCCTGATCCAGTTCATAAACTTGGGCCACACAAGCCTCACAACGTTCCACAGCAACACGCTGGAAGGCCTCATACAGAGGCTTAAATCCGATCCGATAAATCTAACAGCTGAACAGATAGCTAGCTTCAAGATAGCTGTGCTCAACAGGAGAGAGGGAACCTCAAGAGGGGTCTTCAGGATAGCTGAAATTCTCTACGACGATATCAAGCAGGACGTGGTGCTGCATGATATCTTCATCAGACAGCCAGATCTCGGACTGGTGGGCGATCCGCTGAGGGACAGCAAGCTCTTGGAGGAGATACACATAAGATATAACCTGCCTCTCGAAGCCCTTTATGAGGAGTATCTCAACAAGATGGCCGAACTTGAGAGGAGGGTTAGAGAGAAGAGAAAGGAGGTGAAAGTACCTGCGAAGTGAGTTCTTCTTCGAGAGCGCCGGCATGAAAACCACGCCCGGGAGGTTCATCCTCCGGGCAGTGATGATAGGCGGCTTCATGTTCCTCTTCGATGCTATAGCCTACAGAACGGGGTTCCTCACGGACACTGTCAGGCTTTTCCTAATAACATTCCTCCCCGTTGGACTCTTCCTCATGAGCCCTCTCCTGTCCAGAATGAATCTGGCGTCGAAGCTGGAGAAGAACATGTGGGCCTACCTATCGACGCTGTGGCTTCTTCAAGAGGCGGGTAAATCTGTCGGCGATAGCTTGAAGTCCGTGGCTCAGATCTCCGAAGACGAGGAGGTCCGCAAGTTCTTCAACAGGGCGGCTGACAGGCTCTTCGCTGCTGGAACGATAGACGGCCTCGAGTTCAACATAAGGGTGACCCCGAGCAAGGCTTGGAGAAACGTCTTCATGAGGATCAGGGATTACTACTTCACCAGAGGCGAGGCCATAGGGGAGATGCTCCGCAGAGAGACTGAGGAGACCATAGAGAGGACAATGATCTCCATGAAGAAGACTGTCGAGATGCTTATGATGATACTTATAATCTACGTGCTCACTGCTACAGTTTTTCCGTTCGTCTCCATAATGATGTTCACCTTTCAGACTCTGGTGAGCGGATTCGGAGGTGGGGGCTTCTCAAACCTTGTTCTCCTGACATCGGTTCTTCCAACACCGTTCTTTCTAATCCTCTTTAGAATACTTGTTCCCAAATATTTCAGCTTCTCTGATAAGGACGTACTTAGATCTTGGGGACTCTTCATCGTAGTGGCGATAATAGCTTTTGTGCTGAGCGGCTACTTCTACATGATAATCCCCCCCTCCCTCCAAGCCGATCCGTTGGTAGGACAGTTCATGAGCTTTCTGGCCCACCCCAACCTGTGGGGCAAGCTAGCCATCGCTATTGGTTGTGGAGCTCTGGCGGGAACCCTCTCCATAATAAGGACGGAGAGAAAACTCTACGGAATAGCTTTTGACTTTCCCTCATTTCTAGAAGATCTTTTCACCGAGTTAAGGACAGGAAAGTCCTTCTCAAGCGCTATACTGGACATGAAGGCCAGCTACAAATCCCTGAGGGATATGATAGCAAGAATAAAATATTGGGCTAAATTAAAGCTTCCTTATTCCGACATACTGGAGAACATAGCCCTCTCTCTTAAACAGTCGATATCTAGGCTCTCAGCCCTCCTGATAATAGTGGCCCTCCGCTCAGGAGTTGACATACAAGATGCGTTCAGGACAATATCTGACTTCATGAAGAGAACGAAAGAGGTCTGGTATGAGCTGGAGGGTGACAAGAAGGGCAACTACATAACAGCAATGCTCTCCTACATGTTCGTGATAGTTAGCATGGTGGTGCTGGTGACGTTCCTCAACCTCCCCGTCCCCTCCCAGGCCGTGGCCGATACGCTTAAAGATGGCCTCATGATGCAGTGTCTCCTAACAAGCGTGCTTCTTGCCTTAACGCTTGGCACCGTAAGGACGGGATACCTCACATCAGCTTTTAGAGAGCTGGCTGTCTTCTCGTTTGTGTCTCTGGTGGCTATGTCCATAATAGCCGGCTGGAGTCCACCGATCCACATGATAGGCGGAGGACCTCTGCATCCATGATCACAACCCTAGAGCGGCTATGACCCTCTCGGAGATCTCCGACGCTATCGCCTCGGCGAGTCCCCTCTTCATCCACACAACCTCCACATCTTTTCTCCTCAATATCTCATCGAGAAATGGTAGTCTGTAGTACGGAGCTGTGGCTACAACAGGCTTCTCCAAGTTAAGGGCGTTGAGAACATATCTCTTGAACGTTTCGCTGAGGAGCTCCATCTTCCCTATCTCATCCACCACTATGAGTTCGCTATCTGTCCAGCTCCTCCTGTGGACCTCGAGGAACTCATCAAATCCCCTCACATCGACGAAATACTTTCCAACCCTTGGTCCTTGAAGCGAGACGGAGGCGAGGATCATCTCATCTCCGGTGAGGAGATCGACGACCTTAAAGCCAGTTCTCCTCCCTTTCAACCTGATCTCCGGTGTGACTATCCCCCCTATCTTCAGATCCTCTTTGGCGTTTCTCACCTTCCTGATGATAAATGACACTGCGGTTGACTTTCCCGAGCCTGGCCTTCCCCTGATGAGGATGTTCATGCTCATCAGATATACAAATGCACTTTTTAAGGAAATATATCTGTGGTTCTCAATCCTTATACCATTCACCCTCGTCACTGTAAAAACCTACAGTTGAGACTGTCGTTAGAGGTTCCTAAAATCATGCCCGGAATTTCTGCTGTCAGGGGAACATTTTTACGCTCGATGCAATAGTCAAGGGTCGATCTGACTGCAGACCGTAGCATAAACTTATTTTTTAAACGGTGTTCATCCGACCGATGACATCATCAACCTATAGCTGGCTATTGTTCCTAGCGGTCTACTCTCTGCTGATCTTCATGGCCATGCTTCTGGCTGTTTTCATTCCGAAGCTTCTGGCACCCGGAGGGCCGCTGGCAATCTTCGAGAGGAGATCTAGAAAGAAAAGACCGTATAAGAGAGAGGATTTCGAGGCCGGAGAGGTTCCCATAGGAAGGATACCACCCAGAATGAACATCCAATACTACGCCTTCCCGCTGGCCTTCATAGCCTTCGATGCACTCTCCGGATTCCTCTTTCTCTGGGCATCAACAACGTCACGAACTTGGACCGCAGTCAACACGGCAGCCCTCCTTTCCTTAGCCTTGGCGCTGATAGGAACCTCCATCATGTGGAAAAAGGAAGGCATTCGATTAACTCCATCATATCAGAGGGGGGAGGAGCTCCCCTACGAGGAGGTCGTCAAGATAACTCCTCCGCCCGAGGGGGTCTTTGATCCCATCCCCTTGGACGAGGTCAAGGAGGTCGATGAGCCGGAGAGAAGCTGGGACAACCCCGTGATAAAGGGGATCCGATCGGCGCTGAGGAAGGTTCTCCAGCCGATATTCTCGTGGGCACTATCGAAATCACCATGGCTTCCTCATCTGGGAATAATGTGCTGTGCTCTGGAGGTTCCCATGGCCGTCGGAGCCTCTAGATTTGACATGGAGAGGTTCGGAGTTATACCTCCAGCTTCCCCGAGGCAGACGGACTTCCTTCTCGTGAACGGTCCAGTGACCAAGAAGTTCGCTCGATGTCTCAAGATAATACATGACCAGATGCCGGAACCCAAGTTCGTGATAGCTGTGGGAGAGTGCGCCATAACAGGAGGTCCGTTCCAGGGGTCCTACAGTGTGGTCGATGGAGCCAACAAGGTGGTGCCAGTGGATCTATACATAACCGGCTGTCCTGTTAGACCAGAAGCCTACCTAGACGCTTTGATCAATGTGTACCGCAAAGGAAAGCTTGTTGAGAAGATAAAGGGCAATAAGAGGGCTGAGGAAGTTAAGTGGTCCACTCCTGTCGTCAGACCCGAGGGGTGATCCCATGGACTCTCTCGATAAGCTCGATTATCTGACAAAGGTTGATTCCGACGATTTAAACCCGACCTACCGGCTTGAAGATCCCTCTAAGATGGACGAACTCGCCAAGGAGATAAAGAAGGACGGATGGGCCCAGGTGATGCTCGTCACCGGCATCGACTGGAAAGACAAGGTGGAGGTGGTCTACCACTTCAACAAGATCGGCTCTCGGGAGGTCCTATGGATAAGAGCCTATCTGGACAGGGAAAATCCGGAGATCCCCTCAGTGACACCGATATTTCCGTCAGCCAACTGGCATGAGAGGGAGACGTCCGATCTGATGGGGGTCAAGTTCTTGGGTCACCCAGATCCCAGGCCCCTGCTCCTTCCACCTGGCTGGAGGGGCGGTCCTCCGCTCAGGAAGGACTATAAGCCCTCCCCCGAGGATTATCCGTGGTGGAGGGCCTCCGAAAGATATTACAATCCTTACGATTATACAAAAATAATAAAGAGATTAGGTCCGGACGAGTTCCTGCTCAGCGTCGGGCCCATGCATCCGGTCCTCCACGGGATGTGGAGGCTTGTGTTCAAAGTCAGGGGGGACACCATAGTCGAGGCCTGGCCCGACATAGGATGGCTTCACCGAGGGATAGAATGGCTGGCGGAGAGGAGGAGGTACGACCAGATAGGGATATTCGCTGACAGGCTGTGCTACGGCTCCGCCATGTCTTGGAACCTGCTATACCACTACGTGGTCGAGAAGCTTCTCAGGGTGGAAGTCCCCGACAAGGCGAGGGTGCTCAGGATAATAGCCTTCGAGATGCAGAGGATAATAAGCCACCTCCTCTTCGTGGCTGCCCTTGCAGCTAACGTCGGCACCTTCCACTCGATGTTCCTCTATCCAATCAGGGAGAGGGAGAAGTTTCTGGACCTCATGGAGATGATGACGGGCAACCGTCTCCTCTACACCTACGGAAGGATAGGAGGTGTGGCCAAGGATCCCCCGGAGTACTTCTACAGGAGGCTCAAGGAGACGCTTCAGGACCTGGACAAGCACCTTCCCGAGTACATGGACCTGACCCTCTCCAACGAGAGCTTTCTCCTCAGAACTGAGAAGGTGGGGATACTCAGGGGCCAGGCCGCCCTCGATGTCGGTGCCACAGGTCCGGTCCTCCGGGCTGCCGGC
>CAZGKA010000018.1:0-4193 GCA_964525965.1 uncultured Nitrososphaerota archaeon | reverse complement strand
GCGACCCACCTTCCTCTGCAGTACCTGGCCACCTCCTCGGCGACGTCTTTCCGGGAGTAGTGCCTCAGTACATCCATCGTGGATAGGTGCTGGAGGGAAGATAAAGCACTATTTTCAAAACTATAAGTCAAATAATATAATTCAACATTAACTTTTTAAAGTTGAGGAAAATAGCTTGACTCTATGAGATCTTCTACGAAACTCCTCGTTGTTGTGATCGCTGTTATGGTAGTTGTGGCCGCCGCTGTGATAGCTCTAGGTCATCAGAAGAAGAAAGAGACGCTCATCGTGTTCCACGCTGGAAGTCTGAGCGTTCCACTTAAGGATCTGGAGCCAGGGGCCAAGGAGTACCTATCATCCAGAGGTTACGATGTAACTTTTCACTTCGAGGCCAGCGGCAGCGTCATGGCGGTCAGGAAGGTAACAGACCTGCATAAAGAAGCCGACGTCCTAGCGGTGGCGGACTACACCCTTCTCAAGGACATGATGTATCCAAAGTACGCTGACTTCTACATAGCCTTTGCCACAAACGAGCTTGTCCTGGCCTACACGAACAGGAGCAAGTACGCCGACAGGATAACGAGCGACAACTGGTTCGAGATCCTCAAGTCCCCCGGTGTGAAGTTTGGGTTCTCAAATCCGAACATGGATCCCTGCGGGTACAGAGCATTGATGGCCATGAAGCTGGCGGACCTCTACTACGAAAAGCCTGTGTTCGAGGAGCTCGTTGAGAAGAACACCGATATAAAAGCTGAGGGCAACAGGATAGTGGTGCCGAAGGACATATCCATAACCGGAGAGAACCTCGTGATAAGGCCGAAGAGCGTCGACCTTCTGGCCCTCTTGGAGAGCGGCTCCATAGATTATGCCTTCGAATACAGGAGCGTGGCTGTGCAGCACCACCTCAGGTACGTGGTCCTCCCGACCAAGATCAACCTGAAGGATCCCTCGCTGAAGTCGTGGTACGGTCAGGTGAGCGTGTATCTGAGCTTCAAAAACGTCACCATAACGGCATCGCCCATAGTGTACGGGGTGACCATGCCCAAGAACGCCCCCCACAAGGAGCTGGCCCTGCTATTTCTGAGATATCTGCTCACCGACGGAAGGAAGGTCTTCGAGAAAGATGGGCAAAACTTCCTACCCAAACCACTGGCTTGGGGCACTGTGCCTGAGGAGATAAGGTCTCTTGTTGAGTTGAAGTCCTAATTACAGTTTCTTTTTTAGCTTTTCCTGTGAGGTATTTGTGTTAGCTTTCTCCGAACACCATCTCATACAACGGGTCTTCTGGCGGCTGAGGATGAGAGAAAAGGAAGCGGTTCTAAAAATTCTTAGCTGATGAAGGGCTCACCGCCTGAAATATCGAAGTTTTTATCTACGCTCAACTCGATGTTGAGTGAAGGGTTAGGGAATTGTCTGAGTACGAGTTCCTCAAGAGAAACGCAGAAAGCTTTCACAGGAATGCTATCTACCTGTACAAGCAGGGAGAATATAACCTGGCAGCATTTAATGTTGAACAAGCAGCACAACTCATGCTCAAGTACCTGTTAGCAGTCAAGGTGGGCGACTTTCCTCGCACGCACTCGCTGAGGAGGCTTCTCAAGGGGGTGAAGGACGTCTGTCCAAAACTCTGGAGTTTCTACGAGGAGCACGCCAGCGTGATAGGAAACATGGAAAGCGCTTACATAGCATCTAGATACTATCCAATAGATTTCGGCGAGGTAGAGGTCAGGGAGATGCTCATTATTTATGAAGAGCTGGTGAAGGTGATATCAAAATGTCTCTAATCGATTTACAGAAGAAGATAGCTGAGGAGGAGAGGAAGTACTTTAGGGAGGCGCTCAGGTACGCCTCTCAAATAAGAGAGGTGGCGGAGGAACTTCTGAACGATAAGGAATTGAGGGTGCTTGTGTTCGGTTCCACGGTCAGGGGGGATGCCATACCGGGAAAGAGCGATATAGACATCCTCATAGTATCTGAGAAGGCGCCAACCACGCCTAAACAACAAGCAGAGCTCCGTACGAAGATACTTAAGAGCATAGGAGATCTGTCTGCTCCCTTCGAAATTCATGTGATAACACCGGAGGTCTATCGAAGATGGTACTCGGGCCGAATAGGAAAAGGAGGGGGGGTTATAGAGGTCCGATGAAATTGAAAGAAAGAGCTCTACACCCCTCGATAACCCACATGAAGGAGCTTCTAGCTTTATGTTAGAGACCTAGAGGTCGAGTCTCTTCATCGTGAGGAATCCCCCCTGCCTTAACTTCCCCCTGATGAGCTTATCGACAGGTCAAGAAGAGGGGATAATGCACCGCTCATTAGACGCCGGGCTGTCAGGTTCGAACCTTGATCACGTTACTCCAAGTGAAAACTTGGACAAAAATGCATAAAAGTTTAAGTCTTTTATGGTATGCATGGGGGCAGATGCGGAAGGAAAGCCTCGACGCGGTTTTTGCTGCTCTGGGATCCTTCTTCATAGTGTACGTAACCATGCCCATAGCCTCCATGTTCCTCATACAGGCGGGCGATCCTAAAGCTCTGATAGCTGCTCTGAGAAGTCAGGAGGTCCTCTCGGCTTTGAAAAACTCGGTGATCACAGCGACAGCAACAGCTCTCCTAGCGATAGCTTTTGGAGTCCCTCTCGGGTACATCTTGGCCAGAAAGGAGTTCAGAGGAAAGGACCTCGTTCAAGGAATTGTGGACGTTCCCATAGTGATACCTCACTCGGTCGTGGGCATAGCCCTCCTGACGACGTTCTCCTCAGCCATCTTGGACAACTATCTGGGAATAATAGCGGCGATGTTCTTCGTCTCAGCTTCGTTCACCGTGAATGCAGCTAGAGACAGGTTTGCAGCGATCGATGAAAGGCTGGAGCATGTAGCCAGGACCCTCGGGGCCAACAAGTGGAGGACCTTCACCACAGTCACCCTCCCGCTGTCCCTCCCAGCCATAATGAGCGGGGCGATAATGACGTGGGCCAGGGCCATAAGCGAGGTGGGAGCCCTCCTCATAGTTGCGTACTATCCGAAGACCGCTCAGGTCCTCGTGCTGGACTACTTCGAGGAGTTCGGGCTCTCCGCCTCCCGACCAGTGGCCGTGATACTGGTGCTGATGAGCTTGCTGGTCTTCATCACCCTGAGGTGGTTGCTTGCTAGAGGTTCAAGGAGTCAGTAAGAAGTGGAGAGAGTTCGAGCTCAAGGAAGTGAGCTTCAGAGTTGAGAAAGGCGAGTACTTCGTTCTCGTTGGTCCGAGCGGTGCTGGCAAGACCCTCCTGCTCGAGGTCATAGCCGGTATACACGAGCCGGACGAGGGTCGCATCCTGATAGGGGATAGGGACGTCACCGACCTACCGCCGGAGAGGAGGAGGGTGGCCTATGTCCCTCAGAACTACGCCTTGTTCCCCCACATGTCCATCATGGACAACATAACCTACGGTCTGAGGGTAAGGGGGATATCCAGGTCGGAAGCCGAGAGGAGGATCAAGGATCTAGTTGAGGTCTTGGGGATAGGTCACCTATTGAACAGGAGGCCGTCCTGCATAAGCGCTGGAGAGCAGCAGAGGGTGGCCTTGGCACGAGCCCTGGTGGTGGAGCCCGTTCTCATACTGCTGGATGAACCCTTCGCCAACTTGGATGTGAGGATAAGATCGAAGCTCATGTCCGAGATGAAGAGGTGGAGGGAGGAGCTTGGATTTACAGCTCTGCACGTCACGCACAGCTTCGAGGAGGTCATGGTTCTGGGAGATAAGCTGGGAGTCTTGCTGGACGGCAGGCTGAGGAGGTGGGGCGAGGTGAGGGACGTAATATCCAATCCCGGCGATGAAGTTGTTGCTAGATTTCTCGGCTACGAGAACGTCCTAGAGGGCGTTGCCGAGAGGGGCTGCCTCAAGGTGGGTGGTCTGAACGTGACCCTGCCGTCGCCCGTGAGCGGCAAGGTGCGAGTGTGCTTTAGACCGGAAGATGTCCTGCTCTCCCTGAAAAAGCTGGAGAGCTCAGCTAGAAATCAGTTCAAGGGTAAGATAGTTGAGATGGAGGATTTAGGCGTCCTCTTCAGGGTTACTGTTGATCTAGGTGAGGGTGTAGTCGTAAAGGCCTACGTAACTAGGACCTCGGTTCTTGAGATGGGACTCAGGGAGGGATTGGACGTCTACACCTCCTTCAAGGCTTCATCCCTCAAAGTTTTTTAGATTTTTCAAA
>CAZGKA010000017.1:0-6179 GCA_964525965.1 uncultured Nitrososphaerota archaeon | reverse complement strand
TCCCACGTCCCGCACGTTCTCGAACCTTATCCCCTTGACCACCTTTCCGCCCCTTATATCCAGGGCCACAACTATCCTCTTGGCCAGCATATCAAAGCACCGCCAGAACATCCTCAAGTTTGAGAAGGCCCTCGTACAGGGCCTTACCTATTATCACGCCGGAGAAGCCCAGATCCCTGAGCCGGAGGACGTCCCCCACAGAGGAAACGCCTCCAGCGTAGATGACCTCCCCCTCGCAGGGAGGCCTCAGAACCTCAGCCCCGGAGAGGGTCCCGTCCCTCTCGACACAGGTGTACACAAACCTGTTCACGTACCTGCCCAGCACCCTGCAGGCCTCCTCAACGCTCAGATCGAGGTCCTCGGTCCATCCCTTGATCGAGACCTTGCCTCCCCTCGAGTCGAGGCTCACGGTTATTCCTCTGAACCTCTCAGTGATTTCCGACAGGAACCCGAGGTCCAGGGCCTTGGTTCCGATGACCACGTTCTCCACGCCCACATCGTAAGCTCTGGCGACGCTGTCCAGGTCCCTGAAGCCTCCCCCAACTTGGACCCTGACGCCCGCCTCCCTGACGATCCTCTCCACCTGATCCAGGTTTCTGGGCCTTCCGGTGAATGCTCCATCGAGGTCGACCACGTGAACCTTGTCCACGAACCTGGAGAACCTCCTGGCGAACTCCACAGGATCCCCGTAGACCTTCGCCTCTTCCCTCCTTCCCTTCGTGAGCCTCACAACCCTCCCGTTCATTATGTCTATCGCCGGCAGGACCTCCAAGATCACAACCTCCTGAAGTTTTCCATGACCTTCAATCCGTTCCTGCTGGACTTCTCCGGGTGAAACTGCACCGCGAACACGTTATCCTTCCAGATAGCTGAGGGAAACAGGTAGCCCTCGTGATCGGTCAGTCCGACCACGACCTCCGGGTCCTCGGGGTTCACGTGGTAGGAGTGGACGAAGTAGAAGTGGGATCCGCTCCTCACCCCCTCGAACAGCGGACACTCCCTGATCAGGTGGACCTGGTTCCACCCTATGTGGGGCACTCTCCCCCTTCTGATCCTGATCACGTTTCCCCTCAGGACCCTCAATCCCTCCCCCTCGCTCTCCTCGCTCCACTCGAAGAGAAGCTGCATCCCCAGACATATACCGAGGAAGGGCTTTCCGGAGTCTATCGCATCCAGTATGACATCTCTCAGGGGTTCCAACTTCCTCATGACCGCTCCGAAGTTTCCAACTCCTGGGAGCACTATCTTATCGGCCTTCCTGAGTTCAGAGGGGTCGCTCGTCACGACCCCTCCTAGGGCCTTCCTCACGTTGGCCAGGTTCCCTATCCCCAGATCGACTACGGCTATCACCTCAGGACACCCTTCGTGCTCTCCAATCTATCTCCCCTGGCCAGAGCCTGCCTCAGAGCAACGCCCAGTCCCTTGAACGAGGCCTCCACCAGGTGGTGGGCGTTCCTTCCGGAGAGCTGTTTCACGTGGATGGTGGCTCCCAGGGTCCTGGCCAGGGCCCAGATCAGCTCTCTAGCTAAAGTCACGTCGAACCCCTCCTCTTCCTCCTCAGGTTCGAGCTCTAAGCTGAGATAAGGCCTGGAGATGTCCACGGACACCAGGACGAGCGCGTCGTCCATGGGCATGATGGCGCTTCCGAACCTCGATATCCTCTCGTCGACCTCCTCCCTCAGGGCCTCTCCGATGGCGATCCCCAGATCCTCCCAGAGATGGTGTCTCAGGTCTCCTGAGGCCTCCACGGAGACCTCCCTCCCCATGTAGAAGAGGAGGGTCCTCACCAGGTGGTCCAGCACGGGATCCCCGGTCCTGACACTCCCCCCTCCGGGGGATACCCGGATGTCCACCTCCCTGGTCCTCCTCCTGACCTCCCTCACCTTCTCACCTCCAGCGCCTTTTTATGAGCTTGCATCCCCTCAAGCTCAGCCATCCTGATTCCAAGCTTCCTCTCCCTCAGGAACTCATCCCTGTCGGCCATGGCCACGCTGATCCACTTGACAAAGTCCATCACGGTCAGCACTGAGGAGAATTTAGCTGCTTTTCCCGTCGGCAGGACGTGGTTAACCCCCAGGAAGTAATCTCCAGCCGGAACTGGCGTGTAAGCTCCGAGGTAAATAGCTCCCGCGTTTTTCACCTCGTCCAGGAGCTTGAGAGGATTTTCCGTGATGATCTCCAGGTGTTCAGGAGCTATCTCGTTGGCCCTCCGAACGCACTCGTCCAGGCTGTCGCAGAGAATCACTTCGATACCTTCCCTCCTACAGGCGTTCGCCAGATCCTCGGACGTTGTGAGGAGCCAGGCTTTGGTGTCCCTTCCATGCTCGAGCTGTGAGAGCAGGTCCGCGAGAACGTAGTTCACGTCAGCGCTCCCATCGGCGATGATCGCTATCTCGGAGGGGCCGGCCAACCCGTCTATTCCGACGGTCCCAAAGACCTGCCTCTTCGCCTCGTTCACGAACCTGTTCCCGGGGCCGAATATCTTGTCGACCTTCCTCATGCCCACCCCGTAGGCCATCGCAGCTATGGCCTGCACTCCTCCCAGCTTGTAGACCTCCCTTATCCCCAGGAGCTTGGCCACGTACAACATGTGGAGGGGAACCTTTCCCTCGATCGGAGGGGTGCAGACAACTATCTCCTCAACTCCAGCTATCCTGGCCGGCACTCCCACCATTATAAGCGTGGAGACAAGTCCCCTAGGTACGTAAATTCCTATCCTGCCTATCGGCCTCACGATCAGGCCGTATAACGATCCTTCTGAGATCTTGATCAGGTTGTCCGGAGCTTGGTGTTCGTGGTGCCTCCACACCCTGTCCACGACCCTCCTGAGAACCTCCTTGTCCTCCTCAGGTATGGACTCCGCCTCATCGAACTCCTCCTCACTGACCAGGAACTCACCATCGTAGGAGTCGAACCTCCTGGAGTAGTCCCGGAGGGCCTCCTCCCCCCTCCTGACCACATCCGAGATTATGCTCCTCACATAATCCTCAAGCTCACCTTCTCCACTCATCGACAACCCTCCTCAAGCTCATGATCAAACCGTTCAGCATCTCAAACTTCGCCTTCTGGGATATCCTGTTGACCAGAAGGATCGCTGAGACGTCCATCACCTTCTCGACCTCCACCAGACCGTTCACCTTGAGGGTCCTCCCCGTCTCGACTATGTCCACTATGGCGTCAGCTATCCCGACCTTGGGGGCGAGCTCCACGGATCCGTGCAGCTTCATCACCTCCACGGAGACCCCCCTCTCCTCGAAGAACTTGGAGGTTATGTTGGGATACTCGGTGGCGATCCTGAACCCCTCCATCTCGTCCACGCCGACAGCTTTCTCCTTAGGCATGGCCACGCTCAACCTGCACCTGCCGAACGGGAGCTCCAAGGGAACGAGCACGTCGCAGGACCTCTCCTCGAACACATCGCTCCCACAGATCCCTACATCTATCCCATGCTCCACGTAGACCGGCACATCGAACGCCTTGGCGAGCAGGAGCTCGTGGTTCCCGTTCCTCGTGATGAGCTCTCTGTCCTTAGGGGGGCTGAGCTCGATTCCAGCCCTCCTGAGGACCTCCAAGGATGTCCTCAGAAGCCTCCCCTTCGGCAGGACGAACCTCAGTCCACCCATCACACCTCACCGGACCTGAGCCTGAGTATCCCGTCCAAGTAGAGGGCGAACCCCACTGCCCTCAACCCTCCAGCGCTGTAGTCACCTCCACCCCCTATCGGGTATCCGAGCCTCGGTGAGTAGATGTCGAACACCACGTTGTCGTAGTAGGGCAGGGGCCTCATAGTTCCGAGGTCAACGAAGACCCTCTCGTCCTCCACCTTCTCCACTATCTCGTCCAGGAGCTCGAACCCGCTTCTCCTCCCCCTGAAGTTGAACAGTCTCCAGAGCTCCCTCTTCTTCTCCTGGCTGAGCGGAAGAGATTCTATCATCTGAAAGTTCCTCCTCCGGAGAGCCTCGAATATCCTCCCCCTGAACTCCCTCACGTCCTCAGTAGCCTTTCTCCAGACCTCCAGGCTCCCCACATCGACGTAGAAGTCCTCCACTCCAGCTGCGATCAGACAGCTCACGGCCACCTTTATTATCTCCACGTACATGTCGGGGGGCTCTCCGCCTATAAGCTCAGCCCCGGCCTGCCAGGTGCCCTTGACCCCTCCGTCCAGAACCTCGGAAATGTAGTAGATCTTCATCCTTCTGGGCTTTCTCATGTGGAAAACTATCTGGGAGGTTATGTCCGGCTTTATCAGGTAGAACTGGTTGTTGTAGGAGAACTTGGTCCCCCTCCTGAGGGACTCATCGTACTCCTCTATGCAGGGCAGGAATATCTCCCTGTAGCCCCATGACTCGAAGTTCCTCCTGAGCTTCCCCGCTATGTATGCGAGCCTCTCCGACTCCGTCAGGGGGTCCCTCCTCATCGCGATCACTTGTTCGGAGTTTCCCCATAGAATCAGGGAACACTTATCATTTTTTCGCTATTTTTATCGGAGGATCGACAAGGACATCAGCCCAGGAGGGCTAGGGCCTCCTCAGCTGTCAGAACCCTCACGAACTTGGAAACCTTCTTCATCTCCTCGTCATGGGTCACCAGAGCCTCAGCCCCGCCGACAACGGCTGAAGCAGCTATCAGGGCGTCTGGGAGCCTGGCACCCGTCTCAGCCCTGATCCTAGCCCCGAGAACTGCAACCTCCAGATCTACTTGGACCACCCTGTAGTGAGGCGAACCAGCGATGTGGAAGACGAAGGCCCTCATGCCCTCCTCGTCCTCGTGGAGGAGGTAACCGACACACATCTCAGCTATGACCAGGGATGGGACGATGGCCTTCAGCTTCCCGTCATCAATGAGGTCCAACAGCTTCTTGGAGTGCTCAAAGAAGGGACGCTCCTCGTTCTTCACGTTGACGAACACGTTTGTGTCCAGAGCTACTGCCTCCACTCCTCCCTCAGCCTCCTCTGGAGGTTCAGCGAGCTTTCAGGCCACTTCCCCCTCCTGAGGATCTCCGAGAGCCTCTCCGATGGAGCCTTCCTCAGGACAACTCTTCCATCCTCCACAAGGAACAGGACCCTGTCACCGGCCCTGATCCCCAGCCTGGACCTGATCTCCTTGGGTATGGTGACCTGTCCCTTCTCGCTGACCCTCGAGACGCCGATCATACAATGAAGTAAAGATTTCTTTACTATTAAGTTTTACCATGATCTTCCTGGACCCTGTAGATGAGCCTCCCGAATCCTTTATCGGTGGCCGACTGATCGTAGATCTCCCTGATCTTGAAGATGTAGGTGGGATAGATCCTGTCTCCTCTGGGTCCATGGTAGATGTTGTGCATCATGTTAAGATACTCGCAGATGTCGTCCTCCTCGTGGATCTCCACATCGCACCTGACCTCGAACGAGGAGACCGGCGGCGTGAAGAACACCAGGGTGGCCTTCCCCGTGGCCCTTATGTTCGTCCAGCTGTGCTTGAAGGCCATCTCCAGTCCGCCCAGCAGGCTTAGATCGAGCTTCTCCCTGGAGTAGAAGTAGGCCAGGTTCCTGACGATCTCGCTTCTGGGAGCACCGATGAGCCTCCTCACCCTCTGAAGGAACTCGGACAGATATTCGTCCTTGGGGACGAACCCCACCATCTTGACGGATCCGCTAAGTCCGGCTGGACCATCCGTTACCACGACTGGAGATGCTCTGGTGAACTCAAAAAGGATCTCTTTCTCGTTCATCTGTCCCGAGGCCATCTTCTTCACGGCCTCAAGCCTCTTCACGTATATGTACTCCACAAATTCCTCAGGCAGTCCCTCGGACGACATGATCAAATAAACATCGTTATGAATAAAATTTTTGTTACCCGGATTTCAATGTCAGAGTCGGTGGAGCTCGGCCGGGTTTTATCCCTAGAGCCTCGGAGCAGCTGTTTTCCTTTATTTAGGTGGAGTGAGTGTCTATTTTTTCACTAAACAACGTTCTGCAACGTTTCAGCAATTATGTTTATATAATTTCTCAAAGGAAGTAAGTGTTAGATCCCAACTTTTTTGGTTGGGAGGACGAGAGGTGCAAACATGAAGAGGTTCGCAACTGTTGGAATCCTGACCGTGCTTGTGGCCCTGCTGCTGGTGGGCGTCTCCCCGCTGGCGGCAACGCCCATCTCAGACTTCCCAGCGCCCTTCGTGCAGGGAGGAACCATATACG
>CAZGKA010000016.1:0-48008 GCA_964525965.1 uncultured Nitrososphaerota archaeon | reverse complement strand
CCCTCTCAGCAGCGAACTTGACATCGGTTTCGTTCCCCCCAAACGAGTGTAGAACGACATCTACAGCGTATAGCTCATCTAAAACCCTCAAAACAGGTCTCTGAGCCCATCTGCTGTGGACCACTAGGGGTTTGTTCATCGAGTCGGCCAGCCTTATGAACTCCCGGAATACCTCCTTCTGAGCCGTTCTCTCGGCCTCGGTCCTAGCGACCTTGTAGTCGAGACCCACCTCTCCTATCGCCACGAGCCTATCACCGACCTCCCTCACGAGGGATATCAGCTCCGAGGCTTTCGACCTGTTGGCGAACTCTCTAGAGTCCATGCCGGCGGATATCAGCACGTGCTCATTTTTAGAGAAAATTTTCAGAGATCTCAGAACCTGATCCCTTCCCAACGGGGAGGTCACCATTCTGAGGACCCCGGTCCTCACAGCTCGTGTGATGACCTCCTCCCTGTCATCATCGAAAGATGGGTCCTCAAGATGACAGTGAGCATCGAACAGCCTCACAGCTCATCCCCCCTTAGGAGAAAGTACGCCAGAATTATCAGGAACACCGCTGCTGTCAGAGGATCGAGGTAGGCCGAGATGATCTCCCACTGCTCCCCCAGAATCACGCCCAAGTAGGTCATGAGGAGGTTCCAAGGGATGCTCCCGATCAGGGTGTACGCTGAGAACTTGAGGGGGTTCATCCTAGACAACCCGGCCGGGAGGGATATGAAAGTCCTCACGCCTGGCATCATCCTTCCGAGGAGAACCGATATGTCCCCGTGCTTGGCCATGAAGCGCTCGGCCCGGACAGCTTCCCTTCCTACTAGGGGAAGGTTCTTTATCGGGGACCAGGTTATCTTCAGTCCCAGCGTGTAGGCCAGGAGAGAGCCTATCAGATTCCCGAGAGTTCCACTGAGGACCACCAGAGCTAGATCCAGCTTCCCTCTCGACACCAAAAACCCCGAAAAGGGCATTATGACCTCGCTCGGCACGGGTAACAGGGCGCTTTCGAGGATCATCAGCCCTGTTATCATCGGGTACGATCCTGCCTCTATCAGGGAGGTCACCTGCTGAACCACCATCTCCATCAAGGCGAATTCACCCGTATCAGAAGTACTTTGTCAGATCAGCCCCCTCCCTCTTCAGTTTGAGGAAATCTTCCACTATTCTGTCCTTCACGGCTGGGTTGTAGAGACTTGCCGCTGGATGATATGTGGGGAGGAGCTTCACCCTGAGCCCCAACAGTTCAACCTCTACTATTTTCCCCCTGACCGCTCCTATCGATCTGAATTTGAGCCCAGCCTTCCTGAACAGGTACGATGTGCTGTGTCTCCCGAGGCCGACTATGATCCTAGGGGATATAGCCTTTATCTGCCTGTCTAAGAAGGGAGAACAAGCCTCTATCTCCTCAGGCTTGGGATCTCTATTATGAGGCGGCCTGCACTTGACCACGTTCGTTATGAAGACTTCCTCCCTAGTCATCCCTATCATGCTTATGAGCTCGGTCAGAAACTCGCCAGCCGCTCCGACGAACGGTCTTCCTTGCTCGTCCTCGTTCCTCCCAGGAGCCTCACCCACAAACATTATCTCAGCATCCTTAGCTCCTTCCCCGGGGACAGCGTTCTTCCTAGTTTTGTGGAGGGGGCACTTCTTGCACTTTCTGATCTCCTCCGCTATGATCTCCAGCTCGTCCAACGAGTTCACCTCAGGAGAATCCTGACGGATGGCTTGGGGGGCAGGGACCTCTTATGAGTGGAGTTCCTGCACATCTCCATTACCTTCTCAACAACCTCCCTGCTCACCCCAACCTCCCTAGCAGCCTCATCTATTTCCATTTTTCTATCGAATAGGGCTATCAGTATCCTGTCGATCACGTCGTAGCTCAGGCCGAGCTCTCCCTCAGCCGTCTGACCGACCCAGAGGCCGGGACTGCTGGGCTTGTTCACTATCTTGTCCGGAACACCTATGCTCCTGGCCAGCTCCCTGACCTGGGTCTTGTAGAGATCCCCTATCGGTATGAAGTCGGAGGCCCCATCTCCATACTTGGTGAAGTACCCAAGCAGGATCTCGCTCCTGTCAGATGTTCCTGCCACGAGAAGGTTCTTTCTATTGGCCGCGTAGTAGAGGAGGGTCATCCTTATCCTGGCCTGAAGGTTGCCGTTGGCTATCTTATCATTCTCGTCGAAGAGAGGATTCGCGGATGTATATGCCTCGAAGATCTCCCTTATATCAATTATCCTGTAGTTTATGCCGAGATCCTCCGCTAGGGAGACTGCGTCATCCAGGTCTTCCTGCCTAGTGATTCCAGACATCGGCATTATCAGTCCGAGAACCTTCTCCTTGCCAAGAGCCCTGACAAGGAGATGAGCCACCGTAGAGGAGTCTAAACCACCGCTCAGGCCTATCACACATCCTTTAGCCCCAGATCCAGCCACAAAGCCTTTCATAAACCCCTCTATTACCTCGGCCACCTTGAAGTAACTCAAGCGATCACCTCCGTCGAACGTCTTACCAATAGGGATATCAACCTTTATTAGAAGGTTATTCATCCAATCCCGGATGAACAAGCTGGCAGTCATCGCGCTGGTCCTCCTAGTACTGGCGTCCTTCCTCCCGTGGTTCGTCGCCGAGGGTTCAACTCCAAACAGCAATGGTTACGTGAAGCTAGCTCTGAACCCCTTTACGATGCTCTGGTGGAGCACCCACGCGAGCCCCAAGTCCCCTTTGTCGAGGTTCTACGCTATGGTGGACTGGCTCAGCGAGCAGAGCTACTTCCCGACGACCTCGAGGGCTAAGATAGGATTGTCGAGGACTTCCTTTCTCTTGGCGGCATTGCTCCACTTTGTAGGCCTGCTGCTCATTGTGTGGGGAGGCATCGTGGGTAGTAAGGTCAGGCTGGGAGCTGCTCTGGGATGCATAGCTGCTTCTCTACTTTTCTTTGTGATGGGAACCCTCGTCATGGACCTTCCGCTTCACACAGAGAGGATAATAAATATGAGCTCAAGCTCGCCCATCTGGATAAGGTGGCACCTAGAATACGGGATCTGGGTGGAGATTCTAGCTTTCATCATCTGTCTAGTTGCTCTAGCGGTGCAGATCCTAGAAGAAAGTAGGAGAAGGCATCCAATCTACAGGGTGATAGGAGACCGGTTCTGAGATCTACCAAAACCGTTATTTTTAGCACCTGATGATGAAGGCGAGGTGATGTTCATGCTGGAGCCGGGTGTAAAGAATAGAAGAATCTTCAAGGTCGGGGAGGAGCACATCGCCAGCTTTCTCGGCAGTGGTGATGTGAGCGTTCTGTCCACCCCCTCAATGATAGCCTTCATGGAGGAGACATGTAGAACAAGCGTTGAGGACAAGCTTGAGGAGGGAAAAACTACGGTGGGAACCAGAGTTGAGATCAGTCATCTGAGAGCGGCTCCTCTAGGAGCCGAGATAGAGGTCACGTCTGAACTTGTTGAGGTTGACGGCAGGAGGCTCAGATTCAGGGTTGAAGCCTATTGGAACGGAAAGAAAATTGGTGAGGGCTTCCACGAGAGGTTCATAGTGGACAGGGACAGGTTTCTGTCAAAGATACAGAAGGAGGTTCGCTGATCATCGATCGAGCGATGCCCAAGGAAACGACTCCTTTTTTATACTTTTAAAAGCTTAACGACATGAGAGAGATGAGGCTCGCCTTAGTCATCCTCCTGTTGCTCATAGTGCTGACCCCGAGTGTTGTCCTGAGCGCGCATCCCCCTCTCTCGGATCTCCCTGGATCTTTCGTCAAGAACGGATCGGTGGATTGGGATTTTGATGGATCCCCTGACGTGGTGGTAGTCATAGGATCGAACGCCAGCTACACCGACCTCTACACAGCGGTCATGATAGCGAAAAGCATAGAGGATCTGGAGGGTATAAACGTGACCGAGCTTCCGACCAATCCCTATTACTGCCCGAGGTTCGGGGACGTCTTCAAGCCGGTGCTTTCCAGAAATGGAGTAGAGCTCGCTCAGGGGAACCAGGTGGTTGGAGAGGAGTACCAGCTGGGCGATCGTGTGATAGTCCCTCAGACCAAGGTATCTGGCAAATTCGTCTACCTGGTCGGTGAGAGGATTTATCCGGAGGAGGACATGAGGATAGAGAACGGAAGACTTGTCTTTAAGACGGACTGGTTGGAGCTGAGGAACGGAACCACCTACTACGTGCCCTGGATTGGATACAACATATCAGCCCAGAAGGTCGTCATAAGAAGCTCGAGCGATTATGAGCTCAACCTGATGGTGAAGAGAGGAAGCCAGATATATGCCATGGCTCAGATAACCCCCGGAACCATGGCGTGGGGATTCCAGTTCCCGGTCTCTGGAAGCATAATAATGGTCGAGAGGCCCACCATAGAGGGAGAGGGGTTCTCCGGCCTGGTGGCCTTCAGCATAGAGAAGGAGGACTTCAATGTCTCGGCGGGAGAGATAAAGGTCAGGCTCACCTCTCTCCTCATCCCTCCGGAAGGATATGACTATTGGAAGAAGGGTTCCAGCGTTCTGTTCAACGCCGAGCTGCCCGAAAGTAGACGGGCTCTGATGTTCAGCTCCAACGGAAACAACTACACCTACTACCTGCCGAGCTCCTGGAAAAACGTTACGGGATACAGGATCGAAGGAGATGAGATAATCCTGTTTAAGGGCAACCGGAGTTGGTCGCGCGGTGAGGTTGAGGTCTTCGGCGGAGAAGCGTACGTCCTTCTGAAGGCATGCCCGGAGACGGACCACGTCGTCAACTGCGATCACTCTGGGGGGATGGAAGTTCTGAGGGTGGCGATGCCACAGTACATGTACCTCGGCGGCGGGGGGATCCTCCTGGTGAAGAACCCTGGAACTCTGTTCTCCAAGGTCGTTCCGATATACACTGACAGGCAGGTGTTTGTCAACGGGAAGCTCGCTCCCGAGCTCCAAGGGAAAACGCTCATATTGGTGGGAGGACCTAGGGTCAACGAGCTCGTCAGCTATCTTCAGGCCGCAGGATACCTGAACGCGACCATATGGAGGGACGGTCTGAAGTACGGAGGAAGGCCCTACGGGCTGGATGACGTCCTCAAACTAGCGGCGGAGTGGGGGGTTCCCAACGGCACCATAGACAGGTCCCTGATACTCAAGATGGGATCTGGAGTCGGAGTTGTGGAGTACGCAAACGGCAAACCCTGGGGATCGGACGTCATAGTAGTAGCGGGAAGCGATAGGTACGGAACTATGGCCGCTGGATTAGCTCTGTGCAAGGAAATCTTTAAGAAAACTGAGTTCATGTACTACACTGCCGGGAGATCAGGTTTTCCAAACGTTGTGTTTGTCCTAGGGCTGAGGTCTCCTCTCGCCCCCAGCTCCAGCGTACCTTACGAGGCGATAACGGTGATACCACGTGGATGCCAAGAAGGTAGCTGAAACCGCAATTTTTGCAGCTCTTTATGCATCTCTCACAATCCTTCTAGCTCCGATATCGTTTTACTCCGTCCAAGTAAGAGTAGCCGATATGCTCCTGCCCCTAGTTCTGGACTTCGGGCTCCCCCTATCGATCGGGGTCTCGATAGGATGTTTCGTGGCGAACATGTTGGGGCCCTTCGGACTGGTGGACGCACTGGGAGGAAGCGCCGCCAATCTGATAGCGACCCTGATAGCCCTGCTACTCAGGAGGTTCGGGAGGAAGGGGGAGATACTGGCATCCCTTGAGCTTCCGGTCGTGGTCTCCCTAGTCGTCTCCTCGTATCTGCAGTTCCTCCTTAACCTCCCCTTCCCGATAACATTTGCTTATATATTAGCGGGGTCACTCGTGTCCATGACTATAATGGGCTTCCTCGGGCTCAGACCTGCTGTAAGGAAGTTCTTAGGTGCTGGACGTTGAGAAAAACAGTGATAATTACTGAGAAGCCTAACGTAGCTAGGAAAATAGCTAAGGTCCTCGGTGGATCTGCAGTTAGCGAGGAGAGACTAGGAAAAGCGAGAATATATAGAATAAAGAGAGAGGACGAGGAGATCGTCGTAGTGCCGGCCTCAGGGCACGTGTTCGAGCTAGACTACCCAGACCAGAAGTGGGTGTATCCCGCGATAGTTGAACCCTCAAGGCTCGTCTACAAACCCATACAAAGTAAGAGGGACTACATAAGAGCAATAAAAAGAGAAATCGAGGATTCTGACCGCATAATAGTGGCTACGGACCTCGATACCGAGGGTTCCGCCATAGGGCTCGAGATCCTACAAGCTCTCGGGGTGTCCGGCAAGGAGGTCAAGAGGATGATGTTCAGCGCTCTGACTGACAAGGACATCAGGGAAGCCTACGAAAACCTGGCCGAGATGGACCTTCCACGCGCTTACGCCGGTTTTGTACGCAGAGTCCTTGACCTAGAGTGGGGGGCCAACGTGACGAGAGCTCTGACCCTCTCAACAAGAAACCATAGGTGGGTCAAGCTACTCAGCTCAGGAAGGGTTCAGGGACCGACCCTGAAGATGATCGTCGACAGGGAAAGAGAGATCAGACGCTTCAAGCCGGAGAAGTATTACGTGGTGACCGGAATCTTCAGGGGAGAAAACGGCGATACTCTTGAAGCGGTTCTAGCCCCCCCGAGAGGGGAGAAGAGAATAAAGAATCCTGAGATAGCTGAAGAGGTTAAGAAGCTCATAGGGATGAGTGGAGAGGCCAAGGTAAACGTCAAAAAGGTGAAGGTTCCTCCCCCGCCACCCTTCGATGGTACGACCCTCCAGGTCGAGGTCAGCTCCATCACAGGACTGAGTCCGAGGGAGATCTCCGATAGAAGCAGGGGAATAGCCCAGCAGTTGTACGAATTAGGGCTCATAAGCTACATAGGAACCGAAAGCCAGAAGTATCCCAAAAAGTGGGGGAGAAGGGAGTTCATCTCCATGCTCAAGACCATAGCTTCGTACGCCCCTCTCAGCGATTTAGCTAGCTGGACCCTCGAGAACATGAGGGACCGTCCGGTTGAGGGAGACAAGGTCGATCCTGCCCATCCTTGTATACACGTAGTCGGAGCTCCAAAGTCGGAGAGCGACCTCCCCACCGAAAAGCACAGAAAGGTCTATGAGATCGTCGCCAGAAGAGTCATGGCCACGCTCTCCCCGGACGGTCTGGACGAGAGGAGGTCCATTGAGATCAAGATCTCTGGACATAGGTTCGTGGCGAGAGGATCCACCATAGTTAAGAGGGGGTGGAGGAAGGTCTATCCGTTCGTGAAGAGCAAGGAAGTTGAGATCCCGGCCATCTCCGATGGAGAGGTCCTCGAGCTCGTGGACGTCAGAGTTGAGGAGAAGGAGACCCAGCCTCCAAAGAGGTACACCCCGAGGACGATAATAAAGGCCATGGAGAAGCTGGGGCTCGGGACCAAGAACACCAGGGCGGTCATACTGGACATACTCAAGGAGAGAGATTACGTTGAGGGAAGCTCCTTCAGGCCCACTAAAGTTGGAGAGAAGATAGTGGACGTTTTAGAGAAGAATATACCGGAAATCGTTGATCCGGGGTTCACCTCAGAGCTTGATAGATCCATGAGGCTCATAGAGGAGGGCAAGCTCAACCACGAGGAGTTCCTAGAGGAGAGCCTCCGGAAGCTTTCCGCCATAATGGAGAAGTTTAAGAAGATGGAAGATTCGGTCGGCAGGCAGATAGCGACGGCTCTGGAGGACAGGGCCAAGGAGAGGAGCCTCGTTGGAAAGTGTCCGAAGTGCGGCGATGATCTCCTTCTCAGGAGGAGCAAATACGGCTACTTCGTCGTGTGCTCCGACAGAAGTTGTGGAAACAAGTACAACCTCCTCAAGGGAGAGAAGATACTGAAGGAGAAATGCTCCTGTTCATTACCTCTCGTCAAGGGGAGTGTCAAGCTCAAGTCAGGTGGAAGAAAGGGTTATATCAGATGTCTGGGAAACTGCGAAAGCTCGCCGCTGAGATGTGCGAAATGCGGGAGCGTTGTGGCCCCTAGGTCCGGAAGCTATGGTGTTTATGTTAAGTGCGACAACTGTGGATCGTCCAATTACTTCAGGGTGAGAAGATGAGAATCCCCGTGAATTACCACACCCATACCAAGTGGAGCGACGGGGAGAGATCCCCGGAGGATGTGGTCAAGGAGGCCCTGTCCAAGGGCCTTGAGGAGATAGCCATAACGGATCACCTGACGATTCTGCCGAGAGGGCCTGAACCTTACTCCATAAAACCGGAGGAGATCGAGAAGTACCTCGACACCATCGATGAGCTCGCCGATAGGTTCGAGGGCAGAATAACCGTCAGGCGGGGGGTAGAGGTCGACTACATCAGAGAGACGAGAAAGCTTGTTGACGACATACTGAGCTCGTTAGACCTGGATCTCGTTTTAGGAAGCGTCCACTTTGTGGACGGCATCTGCATAGATAAAGATCCGAGCCTCTGGGAGGGAATAACTCAAGAGAAGGTCAATAAGATCTACTCTAGGTACTACGAGCTCTTAGCTGAGGCCGCCAGGTCCGATCTCTTCGATGTAGTGGCCCACTTCGATCTGCCGAAGAAGTACGGAAGGATGTCGAACGTGGACCCCCTCCCAGCGATCGAGGAGGTATCCTCCCAAGGGCTCTCGGTCGAAATAAACACCAGCGGATTGAGGTATGCATGCAAGGAGATATATCCATCGAAAAAAATAGTTGAGGAGCTCCGCCAAAGAGGAGTACCCTTCACGGTAGGGACAGATGCCCACAGGGTCGAGGACGTCACCTCCGGGATCCCGGAGGCGAGCAGACTCATCGAGGAGTACAGACTGACCCTGGTGAGGTACTCCTCCCGGAGCCCGATCACTCTCCGATTATGACATCCTTCGCTATCTTTCTGGCGAGGTTGAGGACCTTCTCTCCCTTGTCTGTTATCTTGTAGACCTTCCTTCTTCCTCTCCATGTGCCCTCTATGTGCTTCCACTTGACCAGGTTGTATATCACAGCGTAAACAGTGCTGGCGCTTAACTCAACTCCTGACATCTTTATGAGCCTTTTCCTTATCTCATAGCCGTGCATCGGCTCCTTGGACAGCATTCCTAAAATTATATAGTAGAGCAGGTCCTTCCAGACGAGATCCTCAACTCTCTCCTGCTCCTTTTTGGGCCTTCCCATTCCACCACCCTGTAAGTTCCACTTCAAATGGCCAGCATTCTTTATAAATATTTCTGATAAGGATTATTTCGATGAGATTTACAGAAAGTCATTAACCTTTCTGGATTTTCTGTGAAATATCTTGAACTCAAAAATAAAACAAGTCTATAATAACGATTATTAGAGAGGTATCTTTATTTTCGGGAGAGAATTCTGAGCTCGATGCTCTACTTCATCCTGACCACGGGTCGATGTAACCTCAAGTGCCTGTACTGCGGAGGAAGCTTTCCGGAGGAGCTCGTGCCTTGGAGCGTTAAGTACGATCTGAGGGAACTTAAAAAATTCATTGAGAGGGATTCCAGTCCGTCTATAACTTTCTATGGAGGAGAACCTCTGCTCAACTCCAAGTTCATGGAGAAGGTCATGGAGGAGGTGCCAGCCGATAGGTTCGTGGTGCAGACCAACGGTTTGCTCGTGGACAAGCTGCCCGAACGGTTCTGGAGAAGAATGGACACAGTTCTTCTATCCGTGGATGGGCCGAGGGAAATCACGGATTACTACCGAGGGAGAGGGGTCTATGACGCAGTCATGAGAGCGGCTGAAAAGCTTAGATCCTCCGGCTTCTCTGGAGATTTGATAGCCAGAATGGCGGTTTCGGAGCTCTCAGACATTGAAAGGGATGTGCGGCATCTCCTCTCCCTGGGGATATTCGATCATGTTCACTGGCAGCTCGATGTGATCTGGAGCGATAGGTGGAGAGACTTCCACGGGTGGGCAGACGAGTCTTATAAGCCTGGTCTGCGGAAGCTTGTTGACTTTTGGATCAGGGAGATGAGAAAGGGCAGGGTTCTCGGCATAGTTCCATTTCAGGGAGTCATGAGGGCCGTTCTCCTTGGAGGGATGAAGGTTCCTCCGTGCGGAGCGGGAGTTGATGCGTTCGCCATTTCAACTGACGGCAGGATACTGGCCTGTCCCATAGCGTTCGAGTCGGACTGGGCCTTTCTCGGTAGGTTGGGTGAGGTCAGCCCGGACGATCTTCCGAACAGGGTCCGTATAGGGGGAAGGTGCTCCTCCTGTCCCTACCTAAACCTTTGCGGGGGAAGGTGCCTGTTCGCCAATAAGGAGAGCTATTGGAGCGATGAAGATGTGGAAAAGGTCTGTGAGATAACGAGGTACATGCTGGATCTGATCCTCTCCAGAAAGGATGAGATCCTCAAGCTTGTGAGGCAAGGAGTTATAGATGAGAAGGACCTCCTCTATCCGGCTTACAACAACACCACCGAGATAATTCCATGAGAGGTGTCCAGGTGATTCTCGACTACGACGGCTACCTGCTGGATGTGGATGGAGTTATCTGGATTAATGGGAAAGAGATTCCTGGCTCGGTCGAGACCGTGAATCGCCTGCACGATATGGGAAAGGCCATAGTCTTCCTGACCAACAACTCCACAAAAAGCAGGGACGAGTACGTAAAAGCTCTCAGAGACGTGGGGATCTCGTGGGTGGGGAGGAACGATATCGTGAGCAGCGCTTATGTGGCTGCTAGATACCTGTCCGGGCTGGCTGAGAGATGTTACGTCATTGGAGAAGCGGGACTTGTCGGGGAGTTGAGGCTAGCGGGCCTCGAGGTATTGGATGAAAGTTCTGCCTGGAGCAGTGGCGCTGACGCTGTCGTCGTGGGAATGGACAGGAACTTTAACTACATGAAGCTGTGGACCGCCATGAAGCTCATACTTGAGGGAAGCCTTTACGTGGCCACCAACACCGACAGAAGTTTCCCCACCGAGAGGGGACTCGCCCCGGGAGCTGGGACCATGGTGGCCGCGGTGTCGGCTGGAGCTGGAACAGAACCTATTGTCGTCGGCAAGCCAAGCGAACACATATTTCGTGAGGCCTTAAGATCTGTAGGTGATGGAAAGGTCCTCATGATAGGCGACAGGGCGGAGACGGACATCCTCGGTGCGACTAAGATCGGAATTGATTCCGCCTTCGTGCTGTCTGGAGCTGGAAAAACTGAGGATTTAAGGGCCCTAGGTCTCGAGCCCAAGTACGTAGCAGAGGATCTCAAGAGCCTATTTCGTAGTTTCATATAGGGTGAGCTCTTCCCCACTTCTCGAGGGCCACCTTCAGCTCGTGATGAGTCTCGGCGTAACTTTCAACATCTATACCGGAGAGGTAGGCTTCTATGGACTGTCTAAATGCCTTAGCTCCGGCCAGTGGCCCTTCAGGATGGCCGAGAACCCCACCTCCTACCTGAATCATCACGTCCGTCCCGACTATGTCGAGCACATCGGCGATTATACCCGGATGGAGGCCTCCCGAGCTCACGGGCGTCACGGGCTTTATATCCAGCCAGTCCTTCTTGAGGAGGCCCTTGGAGAGGTCCTCCTCCATCCTCCCATCGCGCATCAGGTGGACCAACGATATCACCTCATCCCTCGGAGAGACCAGTTTACCCACGACCGTCCCTATGTGGATGTTGTCCACTCCCACAAGTCTAGCTGACTCCGCCACGACCTTCATGGAGACGCCGTGGTTCCTGATCCTGTCGAAAGCCGCGTGGAAGGCCCTGTGCGCGTGTATCGCCAGACCGTACTCCTCGGTGATCTCCCTAGCCGCTTGAACAGCAGACCAGCCGGCGGTCAGTATGTCTATCATCACAAACTCGTTTCCGTAGTCGTGAACGAGCTCTATTCTCCTTTTCATCTCGTGGAAGGGGGCCGTCACGTTGGCAAGCATTGCTTTCTTCTCTCCGGTCTCCTTCTCAGCCTTGTCCCTCCTTCTCATGAGCTCCTTAAGCCTGTCCTCAAACTTGCAAAAGCTGAGCGAGGTCAGGTTCTCATCGTCCTTGACGAGGTCCACCCCTCCGACCCACACCTGATAGGCCACGTCGGCCTGCTCCTCAGCGGTCATGCCAACTTTTGGCTTTGGAACCGTAGCCAAGATCGGCCTGTCCTTCACACCCAGGATGCTCCTCACGCCGTGAAGGCCGTGCAGGGGCCCTTTGAACGACCTGACCAGGGAGCTCGGCCAGAAGACGTCCTCGAGTCTCACGCTGTTGACGGCCTTCATGCCAAACAGGTTGCCCGCTATGGCGCTCCATATCTGGGGCATGGATCCCGGCTCGAAGAGCACATGAGGATAAGCTATGAGGACCTTGTTGCCTTCGACTCTGAAGACCCTAGCTGAGATTCTTCTGATTCTGTCGCTCATCGTCGTTAGTTCGGTCCAAGTTCCTGTGGAACTCTCGGCAGCTACCTTGGCCGCTGCCTCAAGCATGTCGATGCCTAGCGCCGGCTCGATCAGGAACAGGGCAACAAGGTCCTCATCAGTGGGAGAGTAGTTCAGGTCAACAAACTCCATAAGTGATTCATCCCTGCGATGGATTTAAAGGTACCCGGACCGGTTGTCAGAGGCTGTCTATCAGGGGTTTGCTTCCCACGGCCTCGGCCACCGTAACTAAAATCACTCCTTCTCGTTCAGCGGTTTTAAAGACCTCGGAAACCCTGAGTCGCCACCTCTTCTCCCTGAGGAGATGGTGGTCGTACACCACAACCTCCGGCGACGCTTCCCTGAGTATCTGGACCATGTTGTCCACAGCCCTCCTCAGGTTGATCTTGTTCAGCATGAAGGGGAACAGGTATGTGGGAGGCCCATCCGCTATGAGGATGTCGGGTCTCAGATCGCATATCTTCGTTGCGTAGTCCTCTATCATTGGACCCATCAGATCGCTCGTGTAGAAGATCTTCCTGCCTCTGTAGGAGATCTCAAGCGGGATGACCCACCCAGTCCTGTCGTACTCCACTCCGTGGAACCACGGGGGATAGACGTTCACCGTCACATCTCCAAGCTCGAACTTCCGACGATCTCCCCACTCGATGCTCAGACCTTTCGAGTGAAGCTCCGAAAACCACGGCCAAGAGGACCACTTCTTAGATAGAGCGCTGAACCACCTTTTCCCCTTCAATAGAAGCTCCTTCCTCCTTTCAGAGTAGTCTCCAAAATTTCTGGAGGTTGCCTCAACCAGCTCGGAGACTGGGTCTGGAAACTCGTCCTCCGACGGATCTTGAAACTTCGGCTCGACTCCAGCGGATCTTGCTATCGATGTGAGGAGCTGATCTGCCCTCTTTCGCTGGCTCTCGTTTATGTACCTATTGGGGTCCTTGAGTATCAACCTCTTCCCCAAGTAGACAGACAGATCCGCCTTGTCCTCCGTGAGATAGTGATCGAAGTGGTAGTGGGTCACTATCACCGCCTTGGAACGGGATACCGCTTCCACTATCTTCCCGATGGCCCTGCTCCTTAACTTCATCTTTTCATCATCTGAAAGAGGATAGTTGGGTTGCATGGCCGAAGCTCCTGGGTCCACAACCACATCTCCGATGATGAAAGAAAAAGATTTGGCCCCTAAGCTATCTGCCCAGAGAAACTTTAGATCTCCGAGGATTTCCTTCAGATCAGTCTCAGCCAGGTGCCAACCCCCTTCTCCTTGGCTTTTCTATATATGAGGTCGGCCGTCACCACGTCGTGCGTCGCCAATCCTAGGTTCATGGCCATGATCCTCTCATCATCTCTCTCCCTGCCCTTCTTCTTCCCTATGACGATCTCGTCGACGTTGGCGTAGACTTCAGGTATGTCCTTGAAGTAGCCTATGCTCTTGTAGTACATCAGCTGATCCTTGTCATCGGTGACGAACTTGTCCATCGAGTGCATCGCTTCGGGCTTCCAGTAGGAGTCAAAGTCCAGAGGAGCTGCAAAACCTCCGTCCTTGAACCAATCCTTCTCTATCACGGGATTTGGGTTCTTGAGTATCGGTCCGGCTGTGACCACTATGTCTGACCCCTCCACGGCCTCCTTGGGGCTTCCAACGATCTCGACGTTGAGACCGAGCTTCCCCTCCATCTCCTCCTCGTACCTCCTCGCGGCCTCATCATAGACGTCGTAGGCCTTGACAAGCTCTATGTCGAAGAGCTCGTTGAGCGCCTCCAGGTTGCTCCTCCCTTGAACCCCACATCCCAGTATTCCGACGATGCTGGAGTCCTTCCTGGCCAGGTATTTGGCTGAGACCGCTGTCATGGCACCTGTCCTCTTGGCGGTTATCCAGGAGGCGTCCATTATGCTCAGGGGGAGGCCCGTGTCCATGTCGTTCAGCACGAAGACGCCCGTTATATATGGGAGACCCTTGGACTTGTTTGAGGGAAAACCGGCCACCCATTTGAGTCCTCCTATGTCGAGGCCCTTGAGGTAAGCGGGCATGGCGTGGATGAACGAGTCCTTTCGGGGGTGTATTCCAGGCTTGGGAGGCATCTCAGCTCTTCCATACCCCTTCTCAACGAGACCCCTTTCCACGGCATCTATAATCTCCTTCATGCTTATGTCGAGACTCTCTATATCCTTCCTAGAGAGATACAGAAACTCCCAGCTCATGAGAAGATCTTCTGCCTTACATGTGATAAAGGTTCACTACAAGCACTCGAAACAGGACATAAGTGAAAACTCAACGGCTCCTCAGAATAAAAGTTAAAAAAGTGAAGGGTTTAAGGCCAGATGCCCCTTATCTCTATGGCCTTGATAACCCTCTTTATGGCCAGTATGAGGGCGGCCGTCCTCATGTCGACGTTCATCTCGTTGCGTATGTTGTAAACGTCCCTGAAGGACTTGGACATTATGGCCCTGAGCTTGTTTCTCACAGTATCAACGGTCCACCACTCCCTAGTCCTGGCCTGTATCCACTCGAAGTAGCTGACGGTCACTCCTCCGGCGTTGGCGAGTATATCGGGCACCACTATAATTCCCCTCTCGTGCAGTATATCGTCGGCCTCAGGGGTGGTCGGTCCGTTGGCGGCCTCGACCACGAGCTTGGCCTTTATGTTGTCAGCGTTCTCCTTGGTTATCACGTTCTCTATGGCAGCAGGTATGAGCACGTCGACATCCAGCTCGAGGAGCTTCTGGTTGGCCTTGAGCGGGTCAGGATCGAGGTTCTGGGCTCCAGGGAAGTCTTTAACGGAGCCAGTCTTCTTCTTGTGCTCGAGAACCGCCTCAGGGTCGAGGCCGTCTGGGTTGTAGATGGCGCCCCTGGAGTCGCTTACGGCGACCACCTTCATACCGAGCTCCTTCATGAACTTGGCGGAGAAGTATCCTGCGTTGCCGTATCCCTGGACTGCTGCGGTCGCCTTGGTCGGATCTATGCCGAGGACCTTTACAGCCTCCTCAGTGACATACTGGAGACCCCTAGCGGTGGCTTCCTCCCTACCCTCGCTTCCGCCAACCTCTAAAGGCTTGCCAGTTATTATGCCGGGCTCATTGTAGCCCACAAGAGCGCTGTAGGTGTCCATCATCCAGGCCATTATCTGGGGGTTGGTGTAGACGTCGGGAGCAGGTATATCTTTGTTTATGCCAACTATTGGCGATATGGCGTATATGTACCTCCTGCTGAGTCTCTCAAGCTCGTTCTTGCTGAGCTTGTGTGGATCGACCCTTATTCCTCCCTTGGCTCCGCCGTAGGGTATGTCGACCACGGCGGTCTTCCAAGTCATCCACATGGCTAGAGCTTTGACCTCATCGAGATCGGTGTTGGGGTGATACCTTATTCCTCCCTTGCAGGGACCTCTGGCGTCGTTGTGCTGAACCCTCCATCCGGTGAAAACTTTAATAGTCCCATCATCCATCTTGACGGGAAGCTGGACCTCAAGAATCCTCTTAGGAGTGGCCAAAATCTGGTGGTACCCGGGATCCAGGTTCATTGCCTTAGCAGCCTTATCAAGCTGCTTGAGAGCATTCTCCCATGGGTTGAGTCTCTCTGCCATAACATCACCCTCGGCTAAGATAAGGGGACGGATATATTATTAAAATCTTTTCAGTTATAGAGGGTCCAGAATTTCTTCTTTTTACGTTTTTCTTTTAGTTAAGTTCCGACATCTCATAAAAAAATTTACCTAATTGTCCATAAAAATTCCACAAAATACCCGTTAGGAATTATTATCTCCAAGAACGGAGGTACCAGAAAGATTTTTCCTGATGACATGATCGCTAGCCTTATGAACATGTTCTCGGCGTACGCCGCCATGCTTGTTGGGATAGCTGTCTCCTACCTTGCTTACAGGTCAGGAATTGTGAGAACGCTCGCCCCCTCTCCGATGATTGGAGGAGGGTACTGCGCTCTCAGACCGGAGTTTGCTCCTTTCTTCCTAGCGGCCTACCTGCTGTCGATAGGAGTTGGGGAGCTTGCATTCAGGAGCAAGCTTATCTACGGAATGAAGGTTTATCATCTCCAGCTCCTCGTATCAGTGATGGTGACGCTCGTCTACTCTCTGATCACCGGAGACCCTATCGCTTTCATGATCAGTCCGGTAGCCGGTTTGATGGGATACGAGACCTTCTCCTCCAACAGGCCGATCGCTTCTTTACTGAGCAGTCTAGGTCTGTTCGCTTTGACCGCTGCTATCTGTGAGGTGCCCATTTGAGGATAGTGGTCTCAGGAACCAGAGGCAAGTCTACGCTGGTCAGAATGCTCAGCTTCGTGCTATCGATCAAACATAGCGTCTTGTCTAAGGTGACTGGAGAAAAAGCTGTTATCATAAGGGATGGATCTGAGATCCCAATTCACAGGAGGCCTAGGCAGAGGATTCTTGAGAACCTCCCGCTTCTCTCCGAGAAGGTGGACTTCCTCATACTGGAGAACCAGACGATAACGCCCCACACCATGAGGGTCTTCAACAGGATGGTCAGACCTGATGTTGTAGTAATCACAAACGTCAGGAGGGATCACACAGAGTTTCTTGGGGAGAAAAAGGAGCACATAGCTGATTGCTTTGGGAGGTCCATCCAGAGGGGAGCTCGTATGGTCTTGAGCGGAGAGCACGATGACCGACTGAACGAAATAATCAGGAGACATGCTGAGAGGATGGGAGCTGAGTTCAGAGTGGTGCGCTCCTCGGGCGATCTCCCAGCTTCTGAGCTGTTGAGCCTGACGGAGTTTCTCTCCGAGTACCTACTGGGGTATGTCCCTGAGGAGAGGGTTAGGTTGCTGGAGAAATCCCTCGAGAGGATGTTCAGCATCAGGGAGTCCAAGGGCGTGAGGTTCTTTGATGGATCAAAGATAAACGATCCTGACAGCGCCGATCTCGTCATCAGACATCTCGTGAAAAGATATAACGATCGCTTTTTGCTCTTCTGCCAGTTTAGGAGGGATAGAAGGGACAGAACTTCCGTTTTTTGTGATTTTCTGTTGAGGCTTCCGTCAAGAGATCGGTTCAGAGGGATCATGCTGGCCGGGCATGGAGCTGAGGCCGTGGCTGGAAAGGTGGGAGGCGAGATCGTGAGAAGCGCTTGTGAAGTGTTTGAGAAGGTCAGGTCAGAGAATGCGACGCTCCTGATGCTTGTGAACAGACATGCTCATCCTATGAGCGAGCTCGTCGAGATCCTAGGATCATCTTCAGCGCTCCAATTGGTATCCGTCTGAGGGCCCATCTCCAGAAGTCCTTGAATGTTCTCATGCCGGAGCATGCCTCGGCGAACCTCCTGGCTATCTCATCGCTGCCGACCATCAGCCTGTAGAAGAACTTCATCCTCGGAAGAACTAGAGAGGCTGCTCTCCTCCTCAGAGCAAGGTCCTCCAACAGAGGTCTCATCCTTTCCTCATAGGGGTCACCGTCAGCTATGGACCTCACGGCCTCCACAGCGCTTCTCATCGCCTGATAAATGCCCTCACCTGTGAGGGGATCTATCAGGCCAGCCGAGTCCCCGAGCAGGTATACATCTCCCCTGGAGAGGGGCCTCTCCTTTCCTCCGAGCGGGAGTATTGCCGCTCCCCATCTGGTCAGTTCGGCTCTGTTTTTCCTGACAAGCTCTTGAAAGGCTGGTTTCACCTTCTGAGCGAGGTATCCCATGCATCCAACTCCAAAGCTGGCGTATCCTCTTCCTGGGAAGATCCATCCATATCCGTGCGGAACGGCGTCCATTATGAACTTGAGCTCATTGAAATTTCCTCTTGCATGACCCTCCATGGCGAAGACTATGTCTTCCTTCCTCCAAGAGGATCTAAGCCCCAGTTTTCGTGAGATGAGAACGTTGGCTCCCTCAGCTATGAGGAGCTTTCGGCATACCACGCCTCCCGATCTGGTGACGACCTTTATGCCCTCACCGGATGGGCTTGCCGACAGCGCAGTCGTGGCCTCCATGATCTTGGCCCCCTGGCCATTCGCCAGCCTCACGAGCTCCATGTCGAATATGTCCCTTCTGACGGTCTTTATGACCCAGGGACTTAGCTTGACCTCGATGCCCTCCCCATGGCCGCACACCACGACGGAGGTGAAGGTCCTCTCTATCGGAAGCTCGTCTATGTCCACCCCGATCTCCTTAAGGAGTGAGCCCACTTTGTAGGTCAACCCTCCTCCGCAGGGCTTCTGTCTGGGCAGCTTCTCCCTCTCAATTATGACAACGTTGAATCCCTCCTTGGCGGCCAGAAATCCAGCTGTAGCACCTGCAGGACCGCCCCCTATTATGGCCAGGTCGTAGATCACCTTCATCCACCTCAGGAAAATTTTCTATTGAATGCCGGATCCCCTTCCTAGGAGGGGATGTGATGGACTACCGGATCGAGATAGTTGACGTGAGCCCTCCTGATGGGACGAATATAATAGTCGGGCAGACACACTTTATAAAGACGGTGGAAGACCTCTACGAGACCTTGGTGGAGTCCTGCCCCTGCATAAAGTTTGGAATAGCTTTCAACGAGTCCTCCGGCCCCAGGCTCATAAGACATGCTGGAAACGACGAGGTGCTCGAGAAGGAGGCCATAGAGAGGGCGAGGAGAATAGGGGCTGGACATGTGTTCGTGGTGATAATAAAAGACGCCTGGCCCATAAACGTGCTCAACAGGATAAAGAGCCTGAGCGAGGTCACCTGTGTGTACGCCGCCACAGCCAATCCTCTCAAGATCGCCGTGGTTGACATCGGTGATGGGAGGGGAATTATAGGGGTGATAGATGGAGGCACCCCGCAGGGAGTCGAGGGAGAGAAGGAAATAGCTGAGAGAAAGGAGTTCTTGAGGAGAATTGGATATAAGATGTAAATCCGTGGGCTTCTCCCTGCCTCTAAAAAGGAATTATAGGAGGGTTAAAAAGCACTTCCAATCTTTTTAACGTGAGGATTTTCACTGAATTAAAAGCGGCCCCTGAATCGTGGGGAACCCCTTTTTGCTTGTGAGGAAGGCCCGGAGAGGTTTCTTGTTAAGAATATGCCTCTCAAGAGAGTTAAAGAGCTGGATTAGTTTTTAAAGTATCAAGGAGGGCCATCTTCTACCTATTTCACACTTCCCAATGATACCTATCTCCTCTCCGCAGAACTTGCACCGGTTATCCTCAGTCAAACTACACTTCAGAACCTCAAAGCCGTACCTCCTCACTACAATCTTGCCGCAGCTGGGACAGAAGGTGTTCTCTCCGTCGTCTCCGACCAAGTTCCCGGTATAGACGTACTTGAGTCCCTCTTTAATTGCCAGCTCCCTCGCCCTCCTGACGGTCTCGGGAGGTGTGGCCCTTATCGTCATCTTGTACATCGGATGATACCTCGAGAAGTGGACGGGCACGTCGGGCCCTAGCTCATCGAGGATCCACCTGGAGAACCTCCTGATCTCCTCCTCACTGTCGTTGAGAGTCGGTATTATGAGGTACGTTATCTCCACGAGCTTACCCCTTTTCTTAAGTATCTCAACAGTTCTCTTGACCGGCTCCATTGAGGGAGCCTTGCAGACGCTCCTGTAGAAATCATCCGAGAAAGCCTTAACGTCCACGTTAGCTCCATCAAGGTAGGGAAGGAGCTCCTCAAGAGCCTCCTCACTTATGTAGCCATTTGTGACACTGAGAGGGCTTATTCCCTCCTTCTTCGCTAGCTTAGCCGTTTCCAAGACCCACTCAAAGCTGACCACAGTTGGTTCGTTGTAGGTGAAGGCGATGCTCCTAGCTCCGACCTGCTTAGCCTGGGTAACTGCTTCCTCGGGGGAGAGCTTTGAGAGGTAGGGGAACTTCTCCGGATCGGTCTGAGAGATTTGCCAGTTCTGGCAATGCTCACACCTGAGATTACATCCCACAGTACCTATGCTGTAGGCCCAAGATCCGGGGTAGAAGTGATAGAAGGGCTTCTTCTCTATTGGATCCAGAGCCACGGAGCTTACCAGCCCGTAGTTTACCTCATATAAGATCCCGTCTACGTTCTTTTTACTTCTGCAAAATCCATAGGAATTGGGAGGTATGACGCACTTCCTAGGGCACACGAGGCACTGAACCTTACCGTCCATCTTCCTCTGAAGCGAGACCTTCTTCAGATTAGAGGGCATATCAGCTCTCCTCCGTCACCTTGGTCAGCTGGGCCTTATACATCGATATGATCTCCTCCTCCGTGGTGGCGTCCTCAGGACCTTTGTCATCCCTCCACCTTCCCGTGAACCTGGGGAACCTTATGGCCAAGCCTGAGTTCTTCCTTATCGCTCCCCAAGCACATGTATGCACCGGACTCAGCGTGATCTCGTCCCCTATGACCTCGAGAACAACCGCTGGTCGGAACCAGACGTCTGCCTCGAGCTTGCTCTCGACTGATGGGTCCTTAAACTGTATTTTGTACTCCTTCAACCTGTCGGGAAGCGCGGCCAGCTCCTCATCGGTGAACCCGCTTCCCATCTTGCAGACGGTCTTGTACCTGTCGGTCTTGGGATCATACACAGCCATCAGCAGAGCGCCGTAGGTTCCGGCCCTCTTGCCCTTTCCAGCGAACGCTCCAACGACCACCAAATCAACCGGCTCGACCATCTTACTCATGTAGCTCCTCTTCAGTTTTATCCAGCTCCATCCTCTGACGCCCGCCTGATAGACAGATCTGGGATCCTTGGCCATGACCCCCTCAGTCCCGTACTCTATGGCCTCCTCGAAGAACTGTTCCAAAGCCTCCTCGTCCTCAACTACTCTGTAGGTCACCTCCTTTATCAGGTCATGGTCTTTCGGAAGGAGCTCCTCAAGCATCCTCCTTCTCTCCTCCAAGGGGACGTCTATCAGGCTCTTCCCGTCCAGATACAGGACGTCAAACACGTAAGTTGTCGCCGGATACTCCTCTATCGCTTTTTCAATGCCGTACTTCCTCCTCCTGTGCATTAGTTCTTGGAACGGGAGTATCTCACCGGTGTTCGGGTTCACGGCCACGGTCTCAGAGTCAAGAATTACCTCCCTACCGGAGAAGTACCTGCTGAAGGCCTCCGCCACGTCCGGATATGGGTTCGTTATGTTCTCCAGCCTTCTGGAGAATATCTCCACCCTGCCGTCCTTGTGGACATGTATCTGCATCCTCTCCCCGTCGTACTTGTACTCCGCTATTATCCTCGGACCAGCCTTCTCCAATATTTCCTTGGCTGATTTGAGTCTCTGAGCCAGCATGGGCCTTATAGGAACTCCTAACTTCACCTTGATCTTTTCAAGACCTTCTTCGCCCTCCTCGGCCACAACCCGTGCTATGTGGCCTATGTCGGGGTATATGTTGTACTTCTGCTCCAACAGCGGTCTCTTGCTCCTGGATCCGAGGAAGGCCTCCGCCAGAGCGTCCAACACGGTCATATCTTGGACGCCAAGCCTGAGCTTCCCCATCACTATTCTAGCTATGTACCTCGCCTCTATAGGCTCTGCATCGCTTAGAAGACCTGCGAACGTTCTTATCTTTATGTCCTGAGAGCTCTGTCCGGAGGCCTTAGCTATCTTGAGGAGGTCCTTGTATACCCTGGAGATCGTGAGCTCCTCCGTGATGAAGGGGGTTATCGCCCTGTTCTTGATGGCCCATTCCGCCAAGAGCCCCACATCTCCTAATTTCTTGTACTCCGAGTTTATCCTCGACTCCTTTATTCCCGTGGAGAGGGAGATGGCCTTCAAGGCCAGCTTCTCCCCTATTCCCAGCTCCACTCCCTCGTAATCAGGTCTTAACTTCCCTATCGTCAGGTAAGCTATCTTTTCGAGGTCCTCGGGCGAGTCCTTAAGCTCCAGAAAGAGGCTCTTCAGGAGGGATATCATCTCCAGCCTTCCGGAGGTCTCCTCGATCTTCCTGTAGTACTCGGCCACCTTGAGGAATCTCACTCCACGCTCACCCTCCTGAAGCCTCTAGGCCTTACAGGCGCCACAAGCTCCAGGACCCCCGAGGTCAACCTGGCCCTGACCCTGTCCGGATCTATCTCTATTGGGAGGTTCACGTGCTTGAAGTATATCACGGTCCTTCCCCCTATGCGGGCGGCGGCCCTGAGGACTATCGAGTTATCGCTCGCTTGAACGTCCAGAGAGCTCTTGTCAACCCCTGGGATGTCGAAGCATATCCTGATCTCCTTGCCCGAGATCCTTATCTCCATCAAGGGCTCTACCACTTCCTCCTCAGGATGAACCTCCCAGTACATCCTGTGATACCTTATATACCATCTCTCCGCCATATTCTCACCCTATGTACAGACTTTCAGCTTTGCCCGGAGTCTGTTGAACCACCTGCATTGCCTGTCTCATGAGCTCGCGCATCTTGTGTCTCACAACCTCTGATTTCTCTATCAGAGGATTCACATCTATGTCCAGCTTCATCACAGGTTTCAGTGATTCTATCGCTTCGGCAGCTGCTCCCGGATCCGGATAGGCGGGGAAGCACTCAACGAGGATCGCTATAGCTGGGATCCCTCGGTATATTGCCTCTCTTATGAAGTAGGCTATGTGCCCTGAGACGAAGCCCTCGGGGAGGGGTTTGGCGTTCACCTTGTCCGCTAGCTCCTTGGCCTCCTCGCCGCTGTATATCTTGAAGACCTCTGGTTTCTCCTTGTTCAGCCTGTTCTCCGACGCTATGCCTTCTATCATAATCGCTAACCTTCCCTTCTTCTTGGCGAACCAGTCGAGCGTGAACGTTATGAGGCCCATTATGCTCTGCAACGGGAGGGCAACATCGCCCTTCATGACGTAAAGGCCCGAACCTGAGTATATGGATATGGGCTCGGCGGCCATCCCGTCGACAACACGTACTATTGGGGGGAACTCCCTAGAGTCCACCTTTGCGGTCCTCTTGAGGTTGGCCGTCCTTATTATGTGGTCAGTCGATATAACTCCAACCAGACCCACGCCGGGAAACCCCAGGATCAGAGTCTCACATCTCTCCTCGGGAGTTATCTCCACGATCTCTATCGACAAGAAGGGCACCAAGAGAGTTAGAGATGGTTGAGAAATTTAAAACTCTCGTTCTATCCCGGGACCTCGGGGGCTCAGGTGTCGTATATCCTCTTCTGAGGGATCATGAAGAAGCTGAACCTTCCCCTATAAAAGTCGGATATGAGCATCTTGGCCGCCTCAGATATGTTGAGCTCCTTCGTGGACTTAAAGACAAGTCCTCTCTTTGATGCAAACTCCTCGAGCACGTGAGTTGGATCCCTGCTCTTTATCCCGTAGGTTCTCTCCATGACGTTCGGATCGAACTCTAAGGCGGTCGATATGAGCGCTAGGGCGGCTTCTATCGGATTTTTCAGATCACCGGGTTCGGCACCTCTGAGGATCCTCTCAAGAGGAGAGCCGCCCACGGGAAGTATTCCCGGCGAATCCAGTATGTAGAGATTTCTGTCTATCCTGTACAGAGTGTAGCCCTTTGTGTAGCCTGGGCTTCCAGGAACTGAGCTCGTGGAGGCTGAGTGGCGTCCTTTGAGCACGTTTATTATCGAGCTCTTCCCGACCTTCGGATAGCCAGCAACGAGGACCTTTGCTGGAAGCTCTGGAGCACTTCTCTTGAGTCCTCTTCTGAGCATCAGCGTTCCAAGTCTTCTTCTAGCACTCACGGGGAAGGCAAGTATTCCCTCGTTCTCTATCTCCTCCTTCCATCTCCATAACACGTTTCTCGGCACCAGATCGGCCTTGTTCATCGCTATAACGAGGGACTTTCCTCTCCCCCTGGCCAACTTTTCCAGCTTCTCGCTCCTCGTGACCGGGGGGAATCTGGCATCTATGACCTCAAGCAGGACCTCCACCTTGTCAAGAGCCCTCTTTATCTCACCCCAGCCAGCTATTTTCATCCGTTGATCACCTTGTAGAAGCTCTGCTTGAAATAGTCCATCGCCTTTCCAGGATTTTTTCCATAGCAGAGGACCTCGATCAGCCAGTTATCCTTGTACCACAGACTGAAGACCAGGTTCTTCGCCGCGGCCTCTGCAAAGCCGTTGTTCGTTCCGAGGGAGTACTTGAAGGAGGAGAACTTATCCCTGTGCTCGTCATAAAGACCAATTACCTGCTGAGCCAGGTTCTTGGCTGAAGTATTCAGCTTGGCCACGACGCCCAAGATCTGAGTCTCATTGTCGTACTTGGCCATGAAGCCCACGGCCTCCGAGCCGGCCGGGAGGGGAACCTTCTCTATGGTGGCGTAGACCGGAACCGTGCTGAGTTTGAGGGTGCTGTTTAACTTGCCGAGAACCTGATCAGGAGTCCCACTCGATGGAACAGGCCATTCCTTGGGGTTGTAGCCCCCGAGCGAGGGTATTATCAGAACAGCGCTGCCGGCCAGGAGCAGGATTATGAACACCACGACGAAGACGACCTTCGCGTTCAATTCGACCACCAGCTAGGAGGATCTTCCATCCCTAAGCTGATAAAGGTTTATCAGGAGGTTCCTCCGGATTAATATATGCGGACCTTCTTTGTGTTCATCACCGGAGGGGTGGTCAGCGGACTCGGAAAGGGAATTGTCGCGGCCTCCGTCGGGAAGATACTTCAGGCCAGAGGTTACAGGGTCTCAATGGTCAAGCTGGATCCCTACCTCAATCCGGACCCCGGAACCATGAACCCCGTGGAGCATGGAGAGATCTTCGTCACAGAGGAGGTCTGGGAGTTCTCCCCCTACGAGGGGGTCTGCTTCAAGATAGCTGAGATAGATGAGGACTTCGGACACTACGAGAGGTTTCTGAACAGGAACATGCATCCCTCGAACAACGTGACGAGCGGTCAGGTCATGCTCCAGGTCATACTCGGGGAGAGAGAGGGGCGGTACCTGGGGCAGACCGTCAGATTGATTCCCCACGTCGTGGATGAGATCAAGAGGAGGATCTACCTCTCAGCCGAAAGAGAGGGAGCAGACTTCCTGATAGTAGAGCTCGGAGGAACGGTCGGTGACTACGAGGCGGAGGCGTTTGTGGAGGCGCTGAGACAGATAAGGAATGAGAACCCGGGGAGGTGCGTTCACATACACGTGAGCTACATACCCTTCCTGAGGACCACGGGTGAACACAAGACCAAGCCTGCCCAGATGTTCATAAGGATAGCCAGCGGCGCGGGAATCCCGCCCGACGCCATAGTTGTCAGGAGCGAGGAGTTCGTCTCGGACAGTGTGATAAGAAAGCTGTCCCTCTATTCTGGCGTACCTGAGAGGGCTGTTTTTCGCTCCCCTGACCAAAAAAACGTTTATATGGTCCCGATAACCCTCGAAAGTGAGGGTCTCGGCCGGTTCATAGAGGAGCGGTTCCGTCTATCGAGAAGGAAACCCTACCTAGATGACTGGGTGAGAACGGTCTCCAAGTTCGATTCTGAGAGTAGACTGAGGATAGGAATACTCAGCAAATACTGGAGGATGAAGGACGTCCACATAAGCATAATAGAGGCCCTCAGACATGCCGCTGGAGAGCTCGGGTATGGTCTTGAGGTGGTCAAGATAGATGCCGTCGAGACGTCGAGGCTTCCTGAGATGGACGGACTTTTGGTGGCCCCGGGCTTTGGAAGGAAGGGTACCGAAAACATGATAGAGGCTTCTTGGAGGGCGTTCGAGTCCGGGATTCCCACCTTGGGGATATGCTTCGGAGCTCAGCTCATGACGGTCTCCTTCGCCAGGAACAAGATGGGCTGGGATGGAGCGAACAGCACCGAACTTGATCCGGAAACGCCCTATCCTGTCGTGGATCTGTTGCCCGAACAGAGAGGGATCAAGGGGCTTGGAGGGACCATGAGGCTCGGGTCACATGAGGTGGTGCTAGTAGAGGGGAGCGTTCTGCGCAGGGCTTACGGGCGCGAGGTCGTCAGGGAGAGGTTCAGGCATCGGTACCACATAGTAAGGGACTACGCCGAGATGATGAGGAACGAGGGGTACGTGATATGCGCTACGGATGTGAGCGGAAGGATAATAAATGCCTTCGAGGTGGAGGGACATCCCTTCTTCGTTGGGGTTCAGTTCCATCCGGAGTACAAGTCCAGACCGGGCAGACCTAACCCCACATATATGGGGTTCATCAGAGCGGTCCTTGAGATCAAGGGCTAGCTGACCTCTCTTACAGCCTTCTTGACCGTGCTCACAACGGTGTTGACGTCGTCGTCGCTCATCGCAGGATGTATCGGTATATAGAAGACCTCCTTCGTCAACCTCTCGGCCACGGGAGTTTCATTGAACCTGAGATCTCTCGGGAACAGGGTGTACAGGAAGTTCCTCTCCGGATCCGAGAGCTTGGCCATGATAGGCTGTTTCTGAACGGGCATCGGGTAGATGGGTCTGGCCATCACGCCCATGGAGTTCAGCTTTTCCACGAGAAGATCCCTCTTCTCAGCGGAGGTCCTGAGAGGGAAGAGATGCCAGGCGTGCTTAGCCCAAGGCGCGACGTAGGGTAGCTCCACGCCCTCGAGGTCGAGCTCCTCCATGTAAGTCCTCGCTATCTCCTCTCTTCTCTGGTTCATTTTGTCCAGCTTCCTGAGCTGAACGAGCCCAACGGCGGCGTTGACCTCGGTCATCCTGTAGTTAAAGCCGAGGTACTCGTGCAGGTACTTCCTGACCTGTCCCTGATCCCTTATCACCCTCGCTCTCTCAGCTATCTCGTCATCGTTGGTGACTATCATACCACCCTCTATGGTCGTCATGTTCTTTGTGGGATAGAAGCTGAAGATCGCCGCGTCACCAAGGGAGCCAACTTTTCTGCCCTTGTACTCAGCTCCGTGCGCTTGAGCGGCGTCTTCCAAGACAGCAGATCCAGCCTCCTTTGAGATCTCGAGTATAGGATCCATATCCGCCGGATGTCCATGGAGGTGAACGGGCAGGATGACCTTAGCTTCACCGTAGGCCCTCCTTAGGATCTCAGGATCCATGTTCATCGTCCTCTCATCGACGTCCACGTACACAGGAACACCGCCGCACAGGAGTATGGAGGAGGTTGTGGCGAAGAAGGTGAGGGGAGTTGTGATGACTTTATCGCCAGGACGGACACCCATCGCTATCAGGGCAACGTGGAGAGCAGCGGTCCCGCTCGATACAGCGATCGCGTGTTTCACTCCAATAAATTTAGCGAACTCCCTCTCGAACTCCCTCACTCTGCTCGATTGAGCGAGCATTCCACTTCGCAGGACCTCAGCAACAGCCTCTATCTCATCCTCCCCGAGGGATGGCTTTGATATCGGTATCATCCAGAACGCTGTTCCCTCTTACGTTAAAAACTTGAGACGCGCGGAGATGTTATAAGCGCCTTGAGGGAGAACTCATGGGATGACCATGAAGAACATGCTCCTGACGAACGACGACGGAATACACTCAGCCCCGTTCAGAGCGTTTTGGGAGGCGCTTCTAGACAGAGGAGACATAGATGTCTGTGCTGTTGTTCCGGAGAAGGAGATGAGCGCCGCTGGCAAGGGAATAACCATCCACAAGCCGTTGAGGATGTGGAAGATACCAACTAAGCTCAGGAAGCATGGATATAAGGTTGCCTACCTGATAAGCGGAACTCCTGGTGACACGGTCACGTTCGCCCTGCGCTACATAATGGAGGACAAGCCAGAGGTCGTGGCTTCGGGGATAAACGTGGGAGACAACATAACGGTTGATAACCTGTTCACCAGCGGAACGATCGCTGCCGCCATACAGGGAGCCCTGCTCGGAGTCCCTTCGGCAGCGTTCAGCGTTGAGATCCCTCAGGAGGAGGAGCCAAGACCAGTTGACAAGTTCAGGAACCAAGCAAGGGTAGCCGCAGAAATTGTGAACTGGATCTTGGAGAGGGGAAAACTTCCCGAGGGAACTGATCTGCTCAATGTGAACTTCCCCATAAGGATATCGTCGGACACCCAGGTGAAGATAACCAGGATGGCGAGGATGAAGTTCGAGAACTACATTTTGGAGAGAATAGATCCCAGGGGCAAGCCCTACTACTGGATAGGGAGCAACCCTCTCAGCGTGACCGATGACATGAAGGGGACTGATTACTATGCTTTGGCCGTTGAGCGGGCCGTCTCGATAACGCCGGTGAACCTGAACTTGTCCGTCCTCACAGAGGAGTGCGAAAAAGTTCTGAGAAGGAGAGGAGAGATTATGGATGAGCTGATGGATCTTGTCGAGACAGTAAAAGCAGTTCTTGAGGAACTAAAACCAGGATCAGACGTCAAGCAGAGTTAATCTTCCCTTTTTCAGCGTCCTCCTCAGCTCACCGTCGACCTCCAGTATGAAAAGCTCAGCTGTTCCCCTAACCCGAGCTTCCACCAGATGTCCCGCGATGACCTCATCTTCAGATCCCAGAACAACGTGCACGTGGAGAGCGATCGTTCCATCAGCTTTCCTAGAGATGTTTCCTATCATGGAGGCCATCTCGTGAAATCCGGTGACCTCTCGGATCCTGTACTCTCCCTTCTCCGGATCGAACACGGCCACCCTAGCCCTGTCCACTCCCCCTATCCCGTTAACAAGGGCTCCCCTTATGTCCAGAGAACTGGCAATTCTCTCCAGCTCGCTCATGAGCTCGTCTCCTTCCTCGAGCCTGATTACATGTACCCTCTTCAGCCCAAGGGTTCTCACGAATGACCACCTCCCTGTTACCTCCCGGCCGACCATAAAAAGATCAGATGATCTTCCTGAGGAGGGACAGGAACATGTCCAACAGAAAGGTCGGGGGCCTGTTCATCTCTATTTTAATAGGTCGCAGCAGATCGTCCCCTTCAAGAAAAGTTCTCACCCTGCCGAGCTCGCGCAGGAGGTGGGCGTCGCTTCCACCTATGCCCGGCTTGTTGAACTCCTGGGCCAGCAGGCGCGCCTTCTCATTGTCTCTCGACAACGACCTTCCGTTCACGATCTCCACGGCGTCGACCATTCTGATGCACCGATACGCTTCCCCCCCGAGGGCCTCCCTCCTGAGAGAGTCGAAGGGGTGGGGTATCACCACCACTCCTCCCAGCTCCCTAGCCACTTCGATGGTCTCCTCGACCGACATCCCCGGGTCTATCCTCTCCTCTATGTTGTAGATCAGGAGATCCCCCCCGGCGGTTCTCACCTCTTCTCCGGGTATGATCTTGAGGTCGAGCTCCTTGGCGAGCTCCATAGCCCTGAGGGCACCCTTGATCTCGTTGTGGTCGGTGATCGCCACGCCCTCCAAGCCCAGCAGGGCAGCCCTCTTGACAAGGTCCTCAGGTTTTATGAAGGCGTCCTCTGAGTACACTGTGTGAACGTGGAGATCAAAACCGCCTTTCAGGCGGAGTAATCCAGCTCCTCTCCTCTCTTCTCCTCCTGTTTCGGTGGAACCAGAGGAGGCATGGGGGGCGGAACTCCTATAGATCTGCAAACTATGAACACCTCCGTGAGGGCCACCGTGGTCACCGCCTGCATCACCTCAGCGGGAGGGGTCTTGCCGTCCAGCTTCTTGAGCTCCGGTTCCTCGCCCCTCACGTACACGTTCCCCCTGACGGTCACCCTGGCTATCGGAGGCGTGTAGGACACATCCATGACGAAGGTTGAAGTCCTGACGTCGCCGTTTTTTGGAAACCTCTGAACGTTTACGTTCACAGTTATCCTGAGATCCCTAGGAAGATCTGCATGCGGATCAACGAGCCTCTCGGCAGATATGCCCGTTACACGAACCATAATCTCCATTAGGACACCAAGGAGAAGAGCTTCGCTCGTTATTTAACCTTCCCTTTTCAGTCCCAGCCGCCACGTCATCGGATGGAGGAGAACACCCCCATTCGAAAAGAGGAGCTTAGCTTCAATTTCGAGTGAGCTGTGGTGCCCCGAACGCTTTCCACAACAGAGTGCCGGCGCACAGGACTAGGTCCCTCAGAATAATGTTTTTAGCATCAGGGTCCGCGAGAACAGCAGATGATCCCATCCCTCGACGATCTGAGATCCCTCGCTTGTGAGATAAAGGAGGCTGTGAGGCCGTACCTCGGTAGGAGGTCGATAACTGGTGAGATCTGTGCCAGCGGGGATCTGATGAGAAAGGTGGATGTCGTAGCAGACGACGTGATCAGGAGGACCGTTGAGGAGAGGAACTGGACCTTGGGGATCGTCACGGAGGAGCTGGGATCCGCGGGGGATGGTCCTCCCTATCTTCTGATAGATCCCGTTGATGGAAGCGTCAACGCCGATCTCGGGATACCGATAGCTTCGGTGTCTATAGCCCTGACGGAGGATCATAGATTATCCTCTGTGAGAGAGGGCGTTGTCCTGAGTCTTTTTCAGGATGAGGAGTACTTCGCCATGCGCGGAGAGGGAGCCTTCCTAAATGGAGAGAGAATTCACGTCGAGGAGCCCCGTGACGATGTGGCCGTCATCTACGCCCCTTGTCGGGGCGGGGTCCACGATCTCAAGAAGGTCTTGGGGATAAGGCACCTGTCCACTAGGGACTATGGCTGCATATCCATGGGTCTCGCCTACCTGTCCAGAGGGTTGATGCACGCTGTCATGGATATGGGATACGTCAGGCCCTTCGATGTCGCCGCGGGGTTTTTGTTGGTTAAGGAGGCAGGAGGTCTTGTGGTGGCCGATAGAGATCCGGATGTCAGAGATGTTAAAGGGTGCTTCTCCTTCATATCTGCGAGCTCCCCCAAGTTCTGCAACCTCCTAATGGACCGGCTGTCGAAAAGGTTCAAGCCGATATTCTGAGGAGGAACGCCGCGAGTGGACCTTTTTATAGCTCGTCGGGCGAGGAATGGCATGTGGTGGATTTCAGCCTCCTAGCAGCGTACGCTTTCTTCAAAGGAGGAGAAAGCGCCATCAAGGCCATGAAGAAGATTGGGGTTCCCTTCGAGAGAGAGGATATCACTGAAGAAAAAATTCTCGAAGCGAAAACCTTAGTTGAGAGCAGACCGGAGGAAGCATCAGAGATCGTCTGTGAAGCTCTTGAGGAGCTAGGAAAGAGGGCCATGGCGAGCGTTTGTGCTCTCTCCATGGGAATCGGGAGATATGGTCTGGAGGGCCAGGTCCACAGGGAGGAACTCAAGCCCCTTCTTCGTCCTTGGAGTGGACTTCGCCTAGAGCCAGCCTTCCGATCCCTTGCCGTGCTTCCGCTGGACTCCAAATGGTCATCGATCTACGTCCCCCCATACGCGAGGCTGATATCCGAGAAGCTGGACGCCAGATCGCTGGGTCTGGTTCCGGAGGACCTGAAACTCCTCATGCTGGAGGAACTGGCCGGCACCAAGTGGTTCATGTCCGTGGTCGATTTGGCCGTCTGGGGACCAGGGATCTGGCTGGAGCATCCTAAATCCAAGGAAAGACTCCTCTTCGAGGTTTTCTTCGGAAAGGATCTGAGCAAGTTCCTTGGAAAGGCCCATATAGAGGGAGTTTTGAGTGGATTGATAGTCAACCAGGCGGTGGAGGAGGATGTGAGGAGGATAGTTTCAGAGTTGAAGGTCAAGGAGAGCTTCCACATCAGGGAGTTCATCGAGGATCTCGCCGGAGAGGTCTCTTGGAACGTAGTCAGAGGAACTTTGGTGGGCGACTCACCGGAGCTTGAGTTCGTGGCCGTTCCCTGGGCCGGTCATGTTCCTCCCAGGGATCCCTTGAGTGATAAGATCAGATCCATCGTTGTTGGTGAGTTGCCTAAGGAAAGGAAGATCAGAAAGCTCATACCCCTGATAAGGAAGCCGGAGCACTCCTTCGAACCCTGGGATCCGACAAAAGGGGATTTTGTTGTCTTTCTAGGTAGGAAGAAGGCCTTGTTCATTTCGATGATGCCCTCGAGAGCGCTGAACGATTTGATGGCCCTGGTCGAAGGGAGAGGGCTTGAGGTGGAGTACTTCATCCTCATCCAGAGCTAATGAACTGCCCTCCTCCTGCTAACAAGCCTGCTAGATCTTTTCCGCCTCCTCCCGGCCTTGGAATCGTTATCTTCATTGGAGAAAAGCTGTGTTATCAGGATAGCTCCTATTAAGGCGTTAGCTATTCGATCGGGATCGTCGACGCCCAAGTCTCTTAACTCCTCCCTAAAAGCTCTGGCTAAATCGTCTAGGTCCAAGACCAGCGACCTCCTAGCTTGTTTAATCCTTTTACGATCATATAGCGGTGCTAAAATATTAAGTTTCCCCCTACATGAAGGAGGACTCCCTGTTAAACGTGAGAAGCCCTTTACGTGGAGATCTAATTGGAGAAATTTTTAGTAGAAGCAGATCGGTCTTAAAGAGAGGAGAGGTGTTCTGAGTGAAGAGAGAGGTCCTCACGATTAGGGATGTCTACAACGTGTGCAGGAAAAAGGAGAGTGAGGGCTTAAGAGTTGTGAACGCCCACATAGGAGCTCCTTCCCATCCTCCCCCCATGCCCATATCCACAGCTCTGAGGAGGATCTGGGATGTCGGTCTAGACTACCTGCCATATCAGGGGATGTCAAGCGTTCGGGAGAGGGTGGCAGAGTACGTTGAGAGGTTCTCGGGAAGAAAGCTCGAGGTCGACAGAATTTTCTTGACGAATGGAGGGACACATGGTCTGACCACCGTTTTATTAGCCCTCCGGGGAAGCGAGGTACTACTGCCAGCTCCAGGCTTTCCCCCGTATTACTACTACTCGGACTTCATCGAGATCCGCTTCAGGACCTATGATCCATTGAAAGGAATTGAGGGCATATTGGAGAGCCTGACCCCGAAGACGAGGGCTGTGCTCATAAATTATCCAAATAATCCGACCGGATACTATCCACCAAGCGATGAGCTTGTGGATCTATGGGAAAAGCTCAAAGACAGAGGAGTTCTTCTGATAAACGATTCTGCCTACTCACAGATATACTACGAGGAGAGGCCTGAGCTGGTCGGGGACGTCATCATCGACACCTTCAGCAAGGTATTTGCTGTCCCCGGCCTGAGGCTCGGATATGTGTACTGGGAAGCTCCGGAGCTGGAGAGGCTATCGAGAGCAGTTTACATAACATCCACAGGGATATCGGAGGTATCACAGCTCCTCCTGATGTATCTCATCTATGCATGCACCTCCGACTACCTGGAGTCGGTCAGGTACAACTACAAGCTTAAGAGGGATGCTCTAGCGGAGAGACTTTCCGAGGCCGGGTTCGAGTTCCCTGAACCCAGGGGGGCCATATACTTGTTCGTGACTCACGATAAGGTGAAGGACTCAAACGAGCTGACGAAGTCCCTGCTGAGCAGAAAGGACGTCGTGGTTGGCGTGGTTCCGGGGGAGAACTTCAGAGCGGGTGCTGAGTGGTTCAGGATATCCTACGGGAAGTTGAACAGAGGGGACATAGACCTTATGGCTGAGGTGCTCAAGGAAGAGGTGTCGAAGCTTTGAGGAGATTTGTTAAGCCCCTGATTTTCGTGTTTTTTGTTTTAGGATGCTTTTCCGTCGTGTGGCTGACCATCCTGAGGATGCCTGATTGCGACTATTATTTGTATAAATGGAATGTGAAGGGGGGTCTGGCTGAGCCCTTGGGGAGGGCCATAAGGGAGGTGTACGGCTGCTGGAAGGTGAACAAGACAAAGATCACGACCGTGGTGAAGATACCGGATATCGGAGTTGAGAAGATTGTTCAGCTCTTCACTCTCTCCAAGAGGGCGGAGAACTACATATGCGTTCTTATCACAACGAAGAACTGCAGGATCTTCGAAGAATCAGGGATAGGGCATATAAAGGTTAAGATAGAGGGAGAAACGTTCAGTGAAGGTGTTAGGATCAGCATATCAGGAAACGGCACCGTAATACTATCTCCTCAGGATTGATGAGGCTCGATAAGGAACTCCTCGAAGAGGGAAGCAGGTCAGATCAAGAAAGATGAGGGAAAAATTGGGGAAATCTCCTTTTCACTTTCGGGAGACCATGTGACAGGCTACCAGATGTCCAGAACTTATTTCGATCAGCTCAGGCTCCTTCTCCTTGCAGATATCCTTGGCGTAGGGGCATCTCGGGTGGAAGCGACAGCCAGGCGGTATGTTTATCGGGCTGGGTATCTCTCCCTTGAGAATTATCCTCTTCTCTTTCCTGAGCTCTGGATTTGGTTCAGGAAAGCTGCTTATCAGAGCCTGAGTGTAGGGATGCATTGGGTTGCCGATCACCTCCTCGGTCGGACCAACCTCCATGAACTTTCCTAGATACATTATCGCTAGTCGATCGGTCACGTAACGGGCCAGGGCCAGATCGTGCGTTATAAATAGATAGGTGACGTCCTCCTTGTCCCTGAGATCCAAAAGAAGTTCTAGTATCCCGGATCTCACGGAGACGTCGAGCATGGAGGTGGGCTCGTCAGCTACTATGAAATCAGGTTCTAGGACCAGCACCCTGGCTATGGCCACCCTCTGTCTCTGGCCTCCGGAGAGCTCGTGGGGAAACCTGAAGCCAAACTCCTCAACACTCAGTCCGACCTCTCTAAGCGCCCTCTCAACCCTAGAGTCAACCTCCTCATAGCCATGAACCCTGAGCGGCTCAGCAACTATGTCGTATACGGTCATTCTCGGATTGAGAGCTGAATATGGGTCCTGAAATATCATCTGCATTTTCGGCCTCAATTTCCTGAGCTCGTTCTCACTCATCTTCACCAGATCTTTGCCGTCAAAGAAGATCTCCCCCTCTGTTATATCCACAACTCTCAGGAGAGCTCTTCCTATCGTTGTCTTTCCTGAGCCGCTCTCGCCGGCGAGCCCGAAAATTTCTTTCTTTCTTATGTTGAATGAAACTCCATCCACAGCCCTAACATAGAGCTTTTTTCTTCTGAAGAGCCCTCCTCTGACCGGAAAGTAGACCTTGAGATTCTTAACCTCGACGAGATTCTGGGCAGAACCAACGACCATTCGCACCACCTCTCAGTACAGATGGCAGGCCACGTACCTGCCATCCACGTACTTCATCTCAGGCTCCTCCCTCTCGCAGATGTCTTTGGCATAGGGACATCTCGGGTGGAAGCGACAGCCGGGCGGTGGATTAAGCAGGTTTGGCGGAGTACCTCCTATGCTGTAGAGCCTCCTCTTAGGTCCTCTCAAGTTTGGAAAAGCTGCGAGAAGCCCCTGAGTGTATGGATGTTTCGGTTCCGTCAATATCCTGTTGAGATCTCCAAGCTCCATTATTTTACCAGCGTAAAAGATGCCTATGAGGTCTGCCAATTCCGCTATAACGCCCAGATCGTGGGATATTAGTATCAGGGCCATGCCTCTTTTTTTCTGCAGAGTCCTCATCAGATTTAGAATTTGGGCTTGAACAACCACGTCCAGAGCGGTTGTAGGTTCGTCAGCGATCACCAGGTCTGGATTGAGAGCCATGGCCATGGCTATGACTACCCTCTGCTTCATACCTCCGGAGAGCTCGAAGGGGTAGCTCTTGATCCTGCTGCTCTCTATACCAACCTCTTCAAGCAGTTTGCTGGCGAGCTCAAGGGCCTCCTTCTTGGACATATCTGTGTGGGTCAGTATGGCCTCGGTTATCTGATCTCCTACCGTGAACATTGGGTTTAGAGCATTCATGGCCCCCTGAAAGATCATGGAGATCCTTTTCCACCTCACATCCTTCAGCTCCTTCTCGTCCATCTTCACTATATCCTTACCGTCGAAAATTATCTGACCGCCAAGTATTTTGCCGTTATATGGTAACAGCCTCGTTATCGCGTAGGCTGTCGTGGTCTTCCCACAGCCGCTCTCGCCGGCGAGCCCCAGAACCTGCCCCTTCTCAAGCTCGAACGAAATGCCATCCACAGCTTTGACATATCCCTTCTTGGTCTCATAGTAGACCTTGAGATCGTTCACCTTGAGTAAGACCATAAGATCACCTCTTTCTAAGCCTCGGGTTGACTATCTCGTCGAGAGCATGATTGACGAACAACACCGCGGTGCACACTATCGTTATCATCAATCCGGGAGGCACCACGTACCACCAGTATCCCCCTGAGAAGGCACCGAACTGCTCCGCGTAGTAGAGAATCTCTCCCCAACTCATCCAGTTCGGGTCTCCCAGTCCAAGAAAGCTCAATCCAGCCTCGACTAGTATGGCGTTAGCTATGCTGAAAGCCGCCTGAACGAACACCAAGGGCATGACGTTGGGAAGGATGTGCTTGAATATTATGTGCAGTCTTCCAGCTCCCATGACCTTGGCTGCCTCCACATACTGCTCCTCCTTTACCGAGAGCGTCTGGGATCTCACGAGCAAGGCCGTGCCGGTCCATCCGAGTATGCCTAGGACCAAAATTATGTTCCATATGGAGGGACCTAGGACGGCCGCGAACACTATACATAGAACCAAGAAGGGGAGGACGTAGAGAGCATTGGTCACCCACATTATTATATCATCGACAACTCCTCCTATGTATCCGGAGAGAAGCCCCAACAAAGTACCTAGCACGATAACTATAATCGTAGCCATGAAGCCGACCAGCAGGGAAGCCCTACTTCCATATATTACTAGGCTCAGCATATCTCTTCCTAGCTCATCCGTTCCGAAGGGATGCTTCCACGAGGGAGGCTTGAGCACCTCTGATGGATTGACGTTTGTCAGCGATATTGGATAAGGAGCTATGTAGTTAGCAAATATAGCTACGAATATGAAGAACACCAATATTCCTAGACCGAGCAGACCTAATTTGTACTGTTTAAACGAGTCCCAAAATTCCCTTATTTGTCTCCTCCAGAGGATCAGTTTTCTGCTGCTCAAGAGGATCACCTCTTTATTCTAGGATCTATAAATCCGTATGCTAAGTCTAAGAAGTATATTGCAATTATTGTTACTACAGTGTATATAAAGAATAATCCTTGCAGCAGAGGATAATCTTGGGCCTCTATGGCCTGATATGTCAGAGTTCCTAGACCGGGCCAGCTGAAGACAGTCTCTGTTAGAATGGCTCCACTTATTGTGCCTGCTAAGGAGAGAACTGCGTTAGTCATTATAGGCAGAAGAGCATTTCTAAATGCGTGTTTGAACATGATCTTTCTCTCAGAAATACCCTTCGCCTTGGCCGTAAGTATAAAGTCCTGAGAGACCGCATCGAGCATCACGTCCCTAGTGAGCATAAAGTTGTAGGCCACTGTTATGAGAGTTAGGGTTAGCATCGGCAACGTTGCATGCCAGAGGACGTCCTTTATTTCATCGAAAATTGAGTGGTATGTCGCGCCAGGAGTTACTGCTCCTGCTATGGGGAACAGACCTAGGTAAACTGCGAAGTAGAGCATAAGAAGACCTCCTAACCAGAAGACAGGCATTGCATAGAACACCATCGTGACTATGGTTGTGGTCACATCCACAAAGCCACCTCTCTTCCAAGAGGCGTAAACTCCCAGCAGAGTGCCTATGACCAGGGAGAGAACAACTGCGGGGACCATTAAGGCTAAGGTCCATGGAAGCCTTTCCATTATCATTTCCGAGACGGGGCGCAACGTTATGAAGCTATAACCCATCTGCCCCGTAAATATATTTTTTATATAAAGGAGGTATTGCTCCCAGAGCGGCTTGTCGAGACCGAAGAGGTGCATGAGGTACCTCTTCATCTCGGGCTTCATACGAGGATCAAGTATTCTAGCGATGGGATTTCCAGGCATACACCGGAACAGCACGAAGTCTAAGGAGACTACAAAATATATCAGAGCCAGAGAGTGAATTGCTTTTCTTAGAGCGTACTTTGCTAATCCCATCTGGTTACCCTCCATACCCTCCGATTTCCTGCAAGTGAACTACGAATCAAGTTGGGATCTTCTGGTAAAAAGATAAACTTAACTCGCAAGAAAGATCGCCCATAAAGTTCTCTAAATTAAAAAGGGAGGAGATCCTAGGCTCCTGAGTAAATACTGCCCACTTGGTTGATGTTGCTCTCCTTCTTGAGGTATTAAAAAAAGTAAAGGAAAGGGAGTTCTTATATATACTATTTTACTTTGATGTTATTTTATGTATATGTAAGAAGGTCCATATGTTGTCCCAAGAGGCGGGACCGTTCTGCCACTCAGCGCACCATCCAGCCCAGTCCTCTATGTTGTAGGCATAGCTTGCAGCCCTCGAGTAGAGGGGTACATAAGGCAGGTCCTCGGCCAGCAGTTTCTCAGCCTCATAGAATAACTGCTTTCTCTTGTTCTTATCCAGAGTCTTTACTGCTTCATCTATTATCTTGTCGAACTTGGAGTTGTTATATCCTGGTGAGTTGAGACCCATTCCGTGAGTTATCACCACATCCTGAGAGCTGTGGAAGAAGTCTCTGAGGTAGAAGGGCTCAAGATCAGTAACTCCCCAGCCAAGTATGTACATATCGAAGGTTGGCTTCCCGCTGGACGGCCAGACATCCTCTACTATGGTGTTGAAGCTTACGGCCTTGGACTGAACGTTAAGTCCTATCTTTCTAGCGTTAGCAGCTATCATCTCACCAGCCCTGACTCTTATGGGATCATAGCTGGGAGTCAGAATCGTGACCTTTATTGGAGTTCCGTCGGGCATCTCGAGCCATCCGTCGTGGTTTACATCCTTGTAGCCGGCTTTCTCCAAGACCTCCTTGGCCTTAGTGAGGTTGAACTCATACTTCGGTAAGTTTGGCGCCAGATACCCATGTTCAGCGTAGAACTCGGATATGGGCGCGGCCGGCATCGGATAGGCCTGTCCGAGCAGTAGAGTTTTAACTATCTCCTCCTTTGGAGTGCAATACGCTATAGCTTTCCTGAAGGCCAAATCGGACATTGGCTTCTTCCTAAGGTTAAATGCTAGGTAGTAAAAGCCCGGATCTGCTTTTGTTATCACTTTGATGAACGGAAGAGAGTTTACCATGACAAGGCTTGTGGGCGGGACGTACCAGGTATCAGCAGCTATTTCTTTCTTCTTGAGGGCGAGCAGAATCGCATCGTCGGTCTTTATTACTCTGAGGATTATCTTGTCAACCACCGGTCCATTCCAGATCTTGCTCCCCCACCAGTTGTCCTTCTTCTCCAGCTCGACATACTGGCCCTTAACCCAGTTGACAAGCTTGTAGGGGCCAGCACCCACATATTCGGAGATCTTTGGCTCCCAGTGCACTGGATCCTTGACGTTCTCATACACGTGCTTCGGTATTATGCCAGGGACGTAGCTCCAGAAGTAGGCCAGGGGGTACTGGTCCTTGAGATATATCTTTACGGTTAAGTCGTTTACCTTAACCGCCTTTAGGAACATGTCCTTCCATGTCGGAGCGAGATCCTTCTCAATAACATAGTTCAGAGAGAAAATAAGATCATCTGCTGTTATGGGCTTGCCGTCGGACCACTTCATTCCCGGTCTGAGATGGACCGTGAACACGGTTTTTCCATTCTCCGCTGTGACGGTCCAGTTCTGAGCAGCCCAACCAGTGAATCCTGACCAGTCCGGTTTAAGGGTTATGAGAGGAACGGATGGCTCAACCAGCCAGAAAACATAATCGTTCCACACGGTATTGGTGTTTGGATTTAGAGGATTAAGTGCTATTATATCGCTCTTCATTGGTAAGGTTAAGGTCACGGGCGGTGCCTTCTTTGTGGTGGTTGTTGTGGTAGTTGTAGTTGTGGTTGTGGTTGTAGGCTTCGTAGGAGCCGGTTTATAGGATAGAGCAGCTGCTGCCGCTATTATTATCACTATTATGATTATTATGGCTGCTATAATACCTTTGGATACGCCTATTCTTCTCATTTGTATATACCTCCCGAACCCCAAGTAAGGGTTCGTCAAGGAATAATTCCCTGAGCCTTAATCTAATAAAGTTTATTCAGCTTAGAGAAGAAGGAGGGAAGGAAGTACATGTTAAAGTAATTTTTCAGGGAGAGAAGCTCACTCATCGATGACAAAAAATTACAGCGATCTTTGTCTCCATGGGAGGACATTCGAGGTTCTGTTGAAGAATTTTAGTTTTGTAGAGCAGTTCCGGAAATCAGGTGGAAAAATTATGAATAAAAGGAATACTGTCTAGAGCCTCTCTTAGACGTGATCTCCTGAGCTTATACAGCTCTGTATGTATCTGATCCTCCCTCGGCCCCTGAGCTAAAAGTTCATATATTTGTATTTTGTTGTCGTCTGTAACGAGAACCTCGGGGCAGTACATGACCCCAACAAGCTCCAAGGATGTGACATTCCTCAGCTTCAGCTCCTTAACGATAGCCTTGGCTACAATTGAGGACATCCGAACAGCAGCCATCGACCTGTCGTGTGAGGGATATCTTGTTATGGGTATCAGAAAGATCCTAGAGAGGTTCCACTTGTGTAGCTCCTTCGCATAGGAGCATACGTCCTTGAAGGCCTCTCTATCCAAGAGATCTATGTCCTCAACCATTTTCTTCAGGATACGGACAACCTCGGGAGGATCCAATGGATCCGATTCTATCTGTTGAAATAGTGGATCCCTCTCTCCTCCTCTGGCTTCTCTGAGATACCTGTTTCTTATTCCAAATATGTTGTTTACCGAAGGAAGCTCTCCGAACACCAACGAACATACGGCAAGCGTGACATCCCCGCTGTATATGTGGTAAGGTATGTAGAAGAGCTTATACTTATCAGCCCCTTTTATCACTTTCCTTATCCCGTCGTACGCGCACGACCTCAGGTAGTATGTCTTCATTTAAGAACCTCCTATCTGAAGAAAAGAAGGAGAAACAGGCGGAGAGGACCTCATCTCTTGTCGTACAGGTGACAGGCCACGAAGTGGTCCGGTTCCACCTCAAGCATTTTCGGATCCTCCTTCTTGCAGATGTCCTTGGCGTAGGGGCATCTCGGGTGGAAGCGACAGCCGGGCGGTGGATTAAAAGCTGTAGGTACTTCTCCTTTGGGTAGGGCTCTCTTTGCTGCCTTCTCCCTAGTCAGCTTAGGATCGGGTATTGGAAGTGCTGAGAAGAGCATCATTGTGTAGGGATGCATAGGGTTCTCCCAGAGTTCGTCCGCCGGACCAAGCTCAACTATCTGTCCCAGATACATGACGGCCATCCTGTCGCTCATGTACTTGACAACGCTCAGGTCGTGAGATATGAACAAATACGTGAACTTGTACTTCTCCTGGAACTCCTTGAGCATGTTCAATATCTGGGCCTGAACCGAGACGTCCAGCGCAGAGGTTGGCTCATCCAACACCAAGAATTCAGGTTTTAGAGCTAAAGCACGCGCAATCACAATTCTCTGCCTCTGTCCTCCACTGAACTCATGGGGATACCTGTAGAGGTGTTCCTTCTTGAGACCGACTTCCTCCAGAAGGGATATCACGTACTCCTCAGGGTTGTCGACCTCCATTTTAGCGGCCGATATGGGCTCATATATTATGTCGAAGATGGTCATCCTCGGGTCGAGAGAAGAGTACGGATCCTGAAAGACTATCTGAGCTTTTTTTCTGAACTCCCTCATCCTCTTCTTATCAAACTTGGTTATATCCTCCCCCATGAAGAAGATCTTCCCTGAAGTTGGTTCTATGAGACGTAGGAGGAGCCTTCCAAGCGTGGTCTTCCCACAGCCACTTTCTCCCACTAGACCGAAACACTCCCCCTTCCTTATGAAAATGTTCACCTTGTCCACAGCGTGAACATGACCTATCGTGAAGAGGAGCTTCTTGACCGGGAAGTACTTACAGAGATCCTCCGTGCGAACCATCTCGACCATCTTCATCACCTCCTGTGGTACAGGTGACAGGCCACGAAGTGGCCCGATTCCACTTCAACGAGCTCGGGCTTCTCCTTCTTGCAGATGTCCTTGGCGTAGGGGCATCTCGGGTGGAAGCGACAGCCGGGCGGTGGATATATCAGGTTAGGTATTGTGCCGGGTATCGGCTCCAACTTGAGCTCATGTTTTCTCTTGGCTATGTGCGGCACAGCTTTGAGCAGACCGTTTGTGTAGGGATGCATAGGCTTGCCAAACAGGGTGAACACGTCGGCTATCTCCACGATGTTCCCTGCGTACATGACGGCGACCCTATCGCACATCTCGGCGACCAACCCCAGGTTGTGAGTCACCAAGATCATGGTGAGCCCTCTGCTCTTCTGGAGATTTCTCAGAAGATCCATTATCTGGGCCTGTATCGTCACATCGACAGCTGTTGTAGGCTCATCAGCTATGATCAGGTCTGGCTCACAAGCAAGCGAAGTGGAGATCACTGCCCTCTGTCTCATCCCGCCGCTCAGCTCATGGGGATACATGTTTGCTGTTCTCTCAGGCGAAGGCATTCTGGCCTCCCGCAGCGCCTTTATAGCGTGTTTTATTGCTTCCTTGAACGAGTTAGCTAGCTTGTGGTGGAAGACGGGTTCCGCGACCTGATATCCTATCTTGAATATTGGATCTAAGGCCGTCATAGGCTCCTGAACTATGTAACTTATCTTTCTCCCCCTTATCTCCCTCATCTCCTCCTCAGAGAGCTCCAGTAGATTCTTACCCTCGAAGAATATCTTCCCCGAGACTATTCTACCGGGAGGCGGGATCAGCCTCATTATGGACCTCATGGTGACGCTCTTTCCACAGCCGGTCTCGCCCACAAGACCGAAACACTCCCCCTTGAAGACCGTGAAGGACACTCCCTCTATCGCCTTGACGACTCCAGCATATGTATAAAAGCGGACAACCAAGTCCTCAACCCTGAGAATCTCCTCGGACATCTTACTCCTCTCCCCTCATCTCCTTCTTCTTTTTCTCCTTCATCTTGAACTCAAGTCTGCGCCTGTACCTCGGATCGAGAACGTCCCTGAGACCATCTCCCAGCAGGTTGAACCCAAGAGCCCAGATGAATAGTATGAATCCTGGTATCAGGGAATACCACCACTTCTGTGGTAGGAAGTTGAGCCCGTCATAGACCAACCTACCGAGCTCTGGGGTCGGCGGTTGAGCGCCCAGACCTATGAAGGATAGACCGGCGCCCATTAGAACAACACCCGCCATATCCATGGTTAGGTATATTATCACGGGGGTCAGCACATTCGGTGCTATATGCTTTATTATTATCTTAAAGTCGCTCATGCCTGCTGCCCTAGCGGCCTCGACGTAGAGGTTCTCCCTCACGCTCAGCACCTGTCCCCTTATCAGCCTGACATATCCCGGCCACCAGACCACGATCATCGCTATTATTGCTGACTCCATGCCAGCTCCCAAGGACGCCGCTAACGCCATCGCTAGTATCAGCGACGGGAAGGCAAAGAATATGTCAGTTATCCTAGATATGAGCTCGTCCACTTTACCCCCATAGTACCCGGCCACGAGTCCAAGTATTATTCCCAGCGGAACACCCAAGGCTATGACGGTGACGGCATACGCTAGAGATATCTGCAGTCCCAGCATGCACCTAGCGAACATGTCCCTTCCGAACTCATCCGTCCCAAACCAGTGCTTCCACGACGGTGGCTGGAGAAGATCCATGCTGTAGTCAAAGGCATTAAACTTGGGCAGCTCCTTTATCATCTTATGAGTATAGAGGAAGTTCATCAACCACTCGGTGCCCGACAAAACCTGTGGTGAAAAGAGAGCGAACACCAGCATGAAGGCTACTATTATCAGACCTGCAACTGATATCGGAGATTTCTTGAAGGCGTACCACATTAGTCCGTACTCTTTCAGCTTGCTCTCGTTCTTCTCTTTCCACCTCTGGTATCTCCTCCTGAGAGGTCCGGGTAGTAGTCTGGAAAGACCCATTCTCAAGGCCCCCTCTCAAAGCCTGACGCGTGGATCCAGGAACGCGTACAGTAGATCGGCTATCAGGTTCATGATCAGGAAGGTGAGACCCATGAGGAAGGTCACCCCCATTATCGACGGGAAGTCCAACGCATAGGTGCACTGCAAACTGTACCTGCCGACCCCGGGCAACGCAAATATCGTCTCGGTTATCACCGCTCCTCCCAGCAAACCTCCGAACTGAAGGGCCGCCACGGTGACTATAGGTATGAGGGCGTTCTTCATGGCATGTTTCCAAACAATTATTCTCTCCGGCAGGCCTTTCATCTTGCAGAAATCTATGAAGTCTGAACCAAGGGTATCCAAGAGACTTCCACGCATGAGCCTAGCTATCACGGCCATACCCGGTATGGAAAGGGTCCATGCAGGAAGGATGAAGTGTCTTAGATTATCTATGAACGAAGAGAAGTCGCCGCACATCAGAGAGTCCAGTAGATAGAGACCCGTTATATGGCATTTCGGTTCCTTACCCAAACCAAACCCCGGCAGCAAGTTAGTGTAGTAGAAGAAGATGTACTGCAACACTATCGCTAAGAGGAAGTACGGCATGGAATATCCTATTATCGCTATTACCCTTATGGCCTGATCAATGGCCGTGTTCTGCTTAGCGGCGGCTATAACTCCCAGAATTATGCCTTGAACTATTATGAGAATCTCGCCTAGTATTGCTAACTGTATTGTAACGGGATAATAAGTTTCTAAATCTTGTATCACAGGTCTGTTAGTCATCATGGATGTGCCCCAATGTCCCGTCAAGAGATCCCTGGTGTACAGGAGAAATTGCTCCCACAGGGGTTTATCCAGGTAGAATTCTTTTTTAAGAACCTCCAAGACCTGCGGATTCACTTTGTGAAAGAATGCATTTTTAGCGGGCATTGCCGGCACTACGTGGGAGACTATGAAGGTTATCAGAATCACGCCTATCAATGTGGGTATCCAGGTGGCAAGCCTCCTCATTAGATAGTATTTGAACTCGGGCATCAGCCTATCAGGAGGGGGGTTCATAAAAAATCTTTATTCTTTTTAAGGGGGGATTCAGAACGAGGGAGTGCTGGTTCCCAGATTTATTGCCACTAGTGCGTTCATTGTTATCTTAGGGTACCTAAGTGAAACTTTTCCTTATAACACCATTTAAAGCTTTGGTTTAACACTAAAAAAGGAAAAAGAAGGGATTTTTCAGAGAACAGATTTTATGGCAGTTACCTCTCCGAACTCGACCGCTCCGTCGCCGTTCTTGTCAACCCACTTGACTATGACAAGTTTGGCAGACAGGGTCATCTGAGTAGCGTACAGCAGAGCTGCCTCTGTCCCGTACCTGCTGGTGCCGGCCACGTACAGGTTGCCATCCTTCAGCATCACCACACCATAGTCCTCCTTGCCCCATATGCTCTTGTATACAGTACCGTTGACCTTCATGTAGCCCCTGCCGAACTCTATGCCCGCGTCAGAGAAGGCTTTCTTAGTGAACGGGTTAGCCATCGGGCCGCCGACGAACATGTTAACTTTCTGTGGACCAGTGACAATAGGTTTGTTTGGTAGATACTTGGAGACTATCCCTTGGTCCACTCCGGTGACGGCCACCACAGAGTACTTCTCAGAGGTGACGAAGTAGTTTATTCCGCTCTTGTACACAGCCTTTATTCCCTCGAACCTGTAGCCGCCCCACATCAGCGGATAGGCATAGTCATCAGGGTCGTTGTAGTCGGGAGCCCATCCGAGGATAGCTACCTGGAAGTCACCGGTGCTTATCTTCTTGAGATAGGTCGGCCAGGTGAGCGCCTGGGCCTTGACGTGGAAGCCAAGCTTGCTCCAAGTGTTCTGGAGCACAGTAGCTATCATCTCACGGTTCTTGTTGCCCTGGTTGTAGTAGATCGTTATGGTGTACTTGGACGGATCCACTCCGGCCTTAGCCAAGAGCTCTTTGGCCTTGTTTAGATCAAGGTGGTAGTGGAACGGAACCTTGTCGGTCCAGCCGGGCATGCCCTTGGGTATCACACCGGTCACGGGCATCAGGTGTCCTCTGTATATGGCATTGATTATGAAGTCGTAGTCGACCGCCCATGCGAGGGCCTGCCTGACGAGGGTCTTGTCGAATGGATCCTTGCGACAGTTGAGATATATGTGCACTATGTCGAAAGTCGGTCCCAGCCAAGGCATCTCGAACTTCCAAGTCACTCCGTTGTAGATGTACTCCTTGCCCTCAAGTTTGTACTCGGATATCGGGGCCACAACTCCAGTGTCGGCTTGACCCTTAGCGAGGGCCATTATTCTGGTCTCCTCCTCAGGCACTATCTTTATGTCGACCTCGGTCAGCTTGGGCTTCGGGGAGCCCCAGTAGTACGGATTGGCCTTCAGAGTTATGTGATCCTGGTGCTTCCACTCAACTAAGTAGTAGGGACCGGAGCCGCACGGGTGCTCGTGAAGGTACTTAAGAGCTAGGGGATCGTCCTGAGTTGCGTGCTTCTCCACGAATGTCTTGGAGACCACATCTCCTAGGTTGGTGGCCAAGCAAGCGAGTATAGCCAGATAAGGCCTCTTAAGCTCGACTTTCACGAAGCCAGCAATCTCAGTGCAGTTGTTCTGCCAAGGCACGTAGGAGAACTTCGTCTTGAACAGGTTGTACCACTGGTCGAAAGAAGTTACAAAGTACGTGGATCCCAACACCGGAGCGTAGAGTCCCTTGCTGAGAGCGGCCTCCACTTCACTCTTGTTAACAACGACAGCCTTGTCTATGAAGTCAGCCAGTATCCACTCAGGATAGTCTACCTTAGCGTAGTTGGCGCTCTCCACTATCCTGTTTATCGAATAGGCGACATCCTCGGGAGTGAGCGGATAGGTGGTCTTATCCCACGGGTCGTAGAACTTTATTCCATCCCTTATGGCCAGGTAAAGCGTCTTACCATCGGAGGAGAGAGCCCAGGCATAAGCAACCATCGGAACAACGTGATAGGAGTCATTGCCCCAGTACCAAACTATCCTGTCATATATCTGTTCGTCAACACCCCAACCTCCAGTCTCGTAGGTCTGAGCGGGATCTAGGGACTCGGGATCTCCTATGTCAAGTATGATCAGCTTGCCGGGGTTAGGCGCCTTGGGATCCTTCCAGAGAGTAGAGTAGTACTGAGCGGCGAGAACAGGGTTGAAGTACGGAACATGAAGCCAGTTCCAGCGGTGAGCCCTAGCCTTTGCCTGCCCAAGCCATATCAGTGGGACTTCGTAGTTGGAGATGGCTTGTATCACGTTGTACATCTTTGTCCTCAAGACTGGATCGGTCTCGTACTTGGCGGCGACCATGAGGGCGTCAAGAGTTTCATTTGTGTAGAAGCCAGGACCTATAGTGCCGAAGGCTATCAGCTTGTTTGGATTAGGAGGTATGGCCTTGTCGTAGCATACGTAGAGACCAGGTATTTCAGGTACAGGGATACAGGTGCCTTCGCTAGTCCCCTGAGCAGCCACACCCTGTATGGTTGGTCCTATCAGCAGGACCAGCACTATTGCGGCAACAACCAGCCACCTAACTGCCTTATGCATTCTTGGATCACCCTCCTGCGTCTCCGCAGGACTTCAGGCTTTCAGCCAACAACCTCTTAAGGGGATTTATTTAATAAGTTTTTTCCGCGGAAGTGAGTCCTCCTGAAGAGAGCTTAAATTTAGGATAGATACGGGGAAAAAGATCGGCCTATCCCCAACATCACTGCTCTAAATGACAGAAGATTTTATTGGAATCCTTCACAGAAACAACTAAGATGGTTGGGTAGTGCGCTGCGGAATGAATTGTTTTTATTTGGAGAATGCGGCGACTAGGTAAGCTTAGGATCACTGAAGCATTGGTGCTAAACTAACTAGCCCGGTGATACAGATGAAGTTGCTCTTTTTAGTCTTGGATGGAGCTCCAGACGGATTTAGAGAAGAGTCCTGCCTTGAAAAGGCTATAAAACCTAATTTAGATAGGCTTGCATCCGAATCTCTCTGTGGACTCATGTACACTGTGGGAAGAGGTTACGCACCAGAAAGCGACGTGGCCGTCATGTCCATATTGGGCTACGATCCCCACCGATATTACACGGGCAGAGGTCCGATAGAGGCCATAGGAGCGGGTCTGGAGTTCGAGAATGGATGGCTTGCTCTTAGAGCTA
>CAZGKA010000015.1:0-5071 GCA_964525965.1 uncultured Nitrososphaerota archaeon | reverse complement strand
AGAAAGTTCTTGAGAGCCCTCTCACCGAAGGTGTATGTTCCCGGTCCCCTCATGTTTGGTCCAAAATCCTCTATAAGCTCCGATGGATCATTCCATAAAACTTGAAATGTGGGGCTCATGTCATTTAGGGCGTCCTCCTTTGAAAAGTCATCTAAATCGCCGTTTTTCGGAATTCCACCATGCACAGCCAGTGTAGATTCGTTGACCACCGCAGCTACTGGAAGAGAGTCGTAGAGCTCCGAAAAGAGATTGAAATCCAGCCCACGCGACCTCAGCACGGACATGAAGCCGTAATACAAGTTCATTTCATAGCTCTCATGGTTTCCCCTCAGAATAATCACTCTCTCCGGCTCCTCTATCTTCCAAGACAGGACGAAGAGCAGGTTTTCAAGCTGATAAGGTCCCCTATCCACATAATCTCCGAGAAACACGACGAGACCTACTTCCATCGATTTGGACACCTCCCTCGCCTTAATTGAGGAGAGAACATCCCCGTGTGTGTCGCCAACGAACAGAACCGCTTTTGACGATATTTTCACGACGGAAGGCTCCATTTTTAGTCTAAAGGAGGCTTTCTTCAGGATCTTCCTGATCTCCAGCTCTCCCATCTTGATGAATGGATCTTCGAGAATCCTTTTAGCTAAGTCCATCGTGCGACCCTATGATGGATCTCAGGGAAAAACTTGCCCCCGCGAGGAAAAGGATCTCCGAAGCCATGCTACATATTTATAACAGGGGATTGACGACGGCCGCTGGAGGCAACATCAGCGAGCTTTTGGAGGAGGGGATACTCATAACGGCATCTGGAAGGCACAAAGGCATGATCGGAGAGGAGAACGTCCTCCTAATAGATCCATCCGGCAAGGTGCTGTTGGGAAGCGGAAAGCCGTCAGTCGAGTGGAGGCTCCACAAGGAGATCTACCTCAGCAGGAAGGATGTCAGGGCGGTCATTCATGCCCATCCAACTTTTTCGACTGTTATGGCCACCTTTAAGCTTGCGTACGATTTGGTGACTGCTGAGAGCGCTACCCTTTTGGGAAGGGTCTCCAAGATCCCCTATGTAAAATTTGGAAGTGAGGAATTTGCTCTAGCTGTGGCCGAGAGGATTAAGAGGTCAAACGCCGTCCTTGTGGAAAGACACGGCGTTATAGTTGTTGGTAAGACGCTGGAGGAGGCTCTTATTAGACTGGAAGCCTTGGAGGAGAACTCGAGGGTTCTCTACCTGCTCAGGCTCATAGAAAGTGTTACGGGTTAATGAGTGAAAGTTTTTAATGTCCCTGCTGTAGTCCTCTGCGGGGAGCGAGCGGCCATAGTGGCCGGGGACACACCCAGACCCATTCCGAACCTGGAAGTTAAGCCCGGCCACGTTGCGCGGAGTACTGAGCTCCGTAAGGGCTCGGGAAACGCGCAAGCTGCTGAGCTCCCCTTAAATTTAATTATTTACTCCTGTTTCTTGCCTCCCACGGAAGTCTTGAACGGTCAGTATGAGGGTGGTCGTTGAGCTTGGGCAGAAGGTTTCGGAAACTTGTTCCTGTAGAGGAGGCATTAAAGAACTACCTAAACGAGATAGAGGGCTTCTCCCTGGAGGTTGAGGAGGTTCCTCTTGAGGAGGCTGTCGGAAGGGTTCTGGCTGAGGACGTTGTGTCGAGGGTGGACAATCCTCCCTTCGACAGGGCTGCCATGGACGGCTATGCCGTTGTGGCTGAGGATACCTACGGAGCGTCAGAATCATCTCCTGTTATTCTGAGGGTCGTGGGTGAGGTTCTTGCTGGAGAAAGCGGGAAAGTTTGTGTCTCCAGAGGGTGTGCCGTCAGGATATCAACAGGCGCTCCGGTGCCCGAGGGAGCCAACGCTGTCGTTCCTGTCGAGGAGTGCGAGTGCTTTGGAGACCACATCAAGGTGTACAGACAGGTGCCCCCCTGGAAGAACGTCGACAGGAGAGGAGAGGACATTCGCAAGGGAGAGATCCTCATGACGAGGGGCTCCATGATTGCTCCTGTGGACGTAGCTGCTCTTGCCTCATGTGAGATCGAAAAAGTGCGCGTCTTCAGAAAAGTCAGGATCTCCCTCATCTTTGTGGGAGATGAGCTTGTGGAGCTCGGGGAGAAGAGGGGAGAGGGTCAGGTCATAAACTCCTCTGGGCCGATGCTTAGAGCGCTTCTATCCGAGCTACCGGTTGATATATCCGCCTACGTCAAGATCGGGGACGACCTGTCCGAGATAAAATCCAAGTTAAGGGAGGTCCTTCCGAGGAGCGATGTGATTGTGACCGTGGCAGGCACGAGTGTGGGAAAGAGAGACCTCATCCCCCTAGCCGTCCTCGAGATCGGAGGCAAAATTCTGACGCATGGAGTTACCCAGATGCCGGGGAGACCTGTCCTCCTCTCTCTTGTGGACCACAAGCCTTTGATAGGACTTCCGGGATATCCTGTGGCCACGTACATCTCTTTTATGAACTTCGTCAGGCCCGTGGTGGAGAAGCTCGCTGGAATCTCCGGAGCTCCGGTAACGCCAGAGATCTGGGCCAGATTGGGAAGCAGGGTCCCTTCCAGGCCGGGTGTCCGCCATTATGTTAGAGTGAAGATAGTTAAAGAGAAGGATGGGTTCGTCGCCCTGCCGGTCAGAATCTCGGGTGCGGGGATAGTTTCCTCGCTTTTAAGGGCAGATGGCTTGCTGGTTGTGCCGGAAAATGTCGAAGGTTTTCAGGAGGGTGAGATCGTCAAGGTTAAGCTCATGAGGAGGTATCTCACAAATGTCGGAGAGGAAAATCTTCCGCAGGCTAGTGAGCGTTGAGGAGGCTCAGGACATTATTAGAGAGAACTTGGACCTCTCCCTGGAGGTTGAGGAGGTCCCCCTCGAGGAGGCTGTCGGAAGGGTTCTGGCTGAGGACGTTGTGTCAAGGGTGGACAATCCTCCCTTCGACAGGGCTCTGAGGGATGGATACGCTGTCGTGGCTGAGGATACCTACGGAGCCGCCGAGGAGGAGCCGGTCTCCCTCAGGGTAATAGGGTCAGCATCTGCCGGACATCCCTTCAGCGGATGTCTCAACAGAGGAGAGGCCGTGGAAATCTCCACAGGAGCTCCAATACCTAAAGGAGCGAACGCTGTTGTGTTAGAGGAGCACACGATTAGAAAGGGAGATTCTGTTCTCATCATGCGGGGCGTGGGTCCGGGGGAGAACATACAGGGTGCCGGAACAGACGTCAGGTCAGGGGAGGTCTTGGTCAGGAGGGGCACCCCTCTGGGCCCCTTGGAGATAGGCCTCTTGGCCGCCTCCGGCAGACGCACCTTCAAGGTGTATCGGAGACCTAGGGTCGCTCTATTCAGCTCGGGAGATGAGCTATGCAGTCCAGGAAGTCCTCTGGATTTTGGAAAGATTTACGACATAAATGGTTTCACGTTGATGAGCTCTCTACAGAGGGATGGAGCTGAGTGCAAGTTCCTAGGCATACTTCCCGACAGGGAGGACGAGATCCTCAGGAGACTTGAAAAGGCGCTCCAGGAGTTCGACCTCGTGATCCTCTCGGGGAGCACCAGCGTGGGCAAAGGAGATGTGATGTACAGAGTGCTCGAGAAATTAGGACCGCCGGGCGTGCTTATACACGGGATAGCCATAAAACCAGGAAAGCCTACCGTCGTGGGCAAATGTGGAAGAAAGATGGTGTTCGCCCTACCGGGATTTCCCACAAGTTGTCTTACCGTCTACAACCTACTGGTCTCTCCCATCATAAGAGAGATAACGGGTCAGAGAGAATCGAGAACTAGCATCACTGGCGTCATAAGGAGGACTATACGCAAGGAGATCGGTAGGAGGTGCTTCCTTCCGGTCAGCGTGACCTTGGACGAGAAAGGGGAGTACCTCATCTTCCCCTCTCCCACGGGATCCGAGGCCATATCAACGCTATCCAATTCGGACGGGTTTGTCGAGATTCCTGAGGATGTGATGTTCCTAGAGGAGGGGAGGAGGGTTGAAGTTATCCTGTTCGGGAGGGTTGAGGATCTGGCTGATGTGACCTTCATAGGAAGCCACTGCCTCGGGCTTGAGGAGATTCTCACCATGCTGATACGGAGAGGACATAAGGTAAAGAGCGTTTTCGTCGGATCTCTGGGAGGATTTGAGGCCATATCGAGGGGGGAAGCAGATATATCTGGAGTTCACGCTCTGGATGAAAGCGGCGAGTACAACCTGCCTTTCTTCAGGAAGTACAAGCTCGAGGAGAAGGCCCTGCTCATCAGGGGGTATAAGAGGAGGCAGGGTATAATCGTCCAGAGAGGAAACCCCAAGGGGATAAGGAGCTTCGAGGACTTCCTGCGCGATGATGTCAGGATAATAAACAGGAACAGGGGTTCTGGAACCCGCTTGCTCGTCGACAAGATGTTGAGATCCCTCTCTGAAAAAAAAGGAGAGCCGTTTGAGGACCTAGTCTCCAAGATAAAGGGCTACCACTGCGAGGCTCGAACGCATAACGGGGTGGCATCAGCCGTAAAGAACGGAATAGCGGATGTAGGAATCGGAGTAGAGGTCGTGGCTAGGATGTATGGGTTGGACTTCATACCGATAGCCGAAGAGAGGTACGATTTCTTGGTGAGAAGGGACAGACTCTCCAAGAGAGGTGTATCGGAGTTCCTAGAGCTGCTCAGATCTGATGAGGCCAAAGCTGCTGTGTCACGTCTGCCAGGCATAGAGCCCGAGGAGGACATGGGAGAAGTAATCGCTCCTTGATCAACGCCCGTGTTTGTATCCCCTAGCAGTCCAGACGCAGTGCGGAGCCTCAGTCAAAATAATCTTCTCCAGTGCTAGCTTGACGGCTTCTGGAGATCCTGGGAGGAGGAACACCAAGCTCCTCCCGAGGACCCCCGCCGTAGCCCTGCTTAACATGGCTGCAGATCCAACTTCCTGATAGCTCAACCATCGGAAGATCTCCCCGAAGCCGGGAAGTTCTTTGGAGAAGAGGGGCCTCAGGGCCTCTACTGTCAGGTCCTGTGGATGCAGGCCCGTCCCGCCACACACCAGAACCACATCTGATCTTGAGCATAGCTCCAGGACCGAGGATCTTATCATTCCTATATC
>CAZGKA010000014.1:0-33573 GCA_964525965.1 uncultured Nitrososphaerota archaeon | reverse complement strand
AGGTTTGTGGGGCAGAGAGGGCCCGTACTCTGGGAGGGGAGAAAATGACATTTCGAGATGAGGAGGGAAGATTTCATCACATAAAGGTCTATGAGGGAGAGCTTCCCAACAGGATGTTGCTCCCGGGATCCAGGTCCAGGGTCAAAAGAATAGCCGAGAGGCTTGATGACCCAAGGATCCTAGCCGATGATAGGCAGTTGGTCGTGGAAGGATACTACAAGGGAGTCAGGATAGGTGCTGTGGACACGGGCATGGGCCCTAGCTCGGCCGCCATAATAGTCAGGGAGGTCATAGAGGCCATCGATTACGGGGAGGGGGAGGCCTACCTCATAAGGCCCGGCACGTCCGGCAGCCTACAACCCTACGTGAAGGTGGGAGATCTCGTCGTCTCCACAGCTGTCGTGGCTGATGAGGACGTCTCGTGGAGGATAGTTGGACCTAGATTTCCTCTGGTCTCAGATCCCAATGTTGTGTCGGCTCTGGTCTCCGCCGCCGAGGAGGCGGGATACAAGCTGGGGGACGATCTTCATGTGGGAGTTACCCACGTGAAGAGCGCCTTATATGAGTTTGAAGAGCCGGAGGTGTCCGCTTTTCCCGAGAGGGCCAGGTCCAGATTGGAGCAGCTCACCTGCATGGGTGTTCTATGCACTGAGATGGAGCTCTCCGTCATACTGGCGTTGGCCTCATGGTACAACGCTCTCTCAAAGGAGAAAGTGGTCAAGGCGGGAGGGATATTCTTAGTCCTCTCTCCGTACGGTGGAGGGGAGTTCAGGGCCCCTCCTGAGGACGATCTCATAGACATATCCTTGGAGGCTCTGGCCTCCCTCTAACCTTTCAGTCCATGTACCTCCCGCCGTTTATGTTTATGGTCTCCCCGTTGACGTGATCGTTTTCTATCAGGAATATCACTGCGTGAGCCACCTCCTCCGGTTCCGCTACTCTTCCCTGTGGGGAGAGCTTGGCCAGCTTCTCTAGAAGGTCGTCCGGCAGGAAGGACGTTCTCACAGGTCCTGGAGCTATGGCGTTAACTGTTATTCCGTAGCGGGCTAGATCCCTCGCCAGAGACATGGTCATCCCTATGAGCCCGGCCTTGGACGCTGCGTAGGCCACCCCGACGGTTCCCCCATTCTTGCCAGCTATCGAGGAGATGAAGATTATCTTCCCTCTCCTCCTCTCGATCATGTGAGGTACGACGACCTTAGTCATGAGGAAGGCGCCCTTCAGGTTCACGGAGAGGACCCTGTCCCACTCCTCCTCCGTTATATCTGTTATGGCGTAGCTCCTTGGAAACACTCCAGCGTTGTTAACTAGGATGTCCACCGAGCCGAAGTTTTTCAGAGCCTCCTCGAAAATTCTCCTGCATTCTTCGATCTTGGACACATCTCCTCTAACAGCCACGGCTTTCCTGCCAATTTTTCTAATTTTTTCAACGACCTCCGAGGCTGAGGTTTCGTCCCTGACGTAGTTGACGAGGACGTTGGCTCCCTTCTCGGCCAGGGCCAGGGATATGGCTCTTCCTATCCCCCTCCCTCCTCCCGTAACTATGGCGTTGCACCCCTTTATTATCAGCCACACCACCTCCCAAGAAGCTTAAATTGTTGAGAGATGCCTCTAGCATTAATGTCTTACGACACGAGATCGGATCCCTATCTCCTGCTGCTGGATCTAATCTCAAAGATCCTAGAGGAGACGTCGAAGCAATCGCCGAGAAAGTACAGCAAGCTCATCGCTGAGGAGTCTAGGAAGCTCAACGGTGTAGTTAAGACCCTCAGGTTCTCCTACCTCCCTCCTGGGGAGATGTCGTCTCAAGGACTCCTCGAACCGATCAAGAGGATTGCCGAGACGCTGAACCCTCTCGTTGGGGATAAGGAGTTCGAGAGGTATCCGTTAGCGCTGGCCAACCTGAGGTTCGCTGTCAGATACATGAGAGATCCTGAAGACAGGATCGGAAGGAGGGGTAGCATTGCTTCACCTCTAGATGCGGTCTGGGTTGAGGTGCTGAACGCCAAAAAGTTGGGCGGAAACCTGCTCGGGACGAAGGTAGGGGGAGGAGGAGAGAGGTTCGACGTCGCCACGAACATGTCGGTCAAGAGAGGGGATTTCATGCTCTTGTGTCTCCTGCCTCCGAAGAAGTTCGGTTCGTTCGTGAGTGAGGGAATGTTCGTGGACGGTCCAGTCAAGGAAAAGAGAAGCGGTCTGGTCAGGCTTTCAGGACGGCCCCTCAGGAACGCTGAGGCCGCTCTGAGGGAGTTTCTTCGGGAGATGAATGTAAGTTAATGAGCCGAAATGTCGAACTTTCATCATAATGGCGTCTATTTTTGAGTCCAAAAATTAATATTTTCTCCAGGTAAGTTCTGAGCGATCCACCATGCTGATAGGTCTTCTGGTAGCCAAATATTTCTCCTACTTGGCGGTGATAATCTTCGCGATCGTGTCCATCATCAAGGTCTCAAGATACGCCACCATGCCGCTCCACCTCAGATGGGAGCTTTACCCCGTGCCTCATGAGGAGGGAGGACTGCCCAAGGAGCTGAAGGAGATGTTCACCGAGATGCTGACCATGAAGAGGATCTTCGAGAACAGGAGGGGCCTCTGGTACTTCGCCTATGCATACCACGGAGGCATATATCTAATACTTCTCTGGGCTGTCCTGCTGCTGATAGGCGGGATCGCTGACCTCTTCGCCCCAGGAGCGCTCCCAGGAGGATACCAGTACCTGATAGCAGTCGTCGGAGGACTGGGAATGATCTCCGTCACCGTCGGAACCTTCGCTCTCCTGATTCAGAGGTTGACGGATGAGGAGTACAAGGTCTACAACGCTCCAGTGGATTACCTCAACCTGTTCTTCGCCTTCATAGTTGCCCTAACCGGACTCCTCTCCTGGATCCTGGTCGATCCGATGCTGGTGTCTCCGAGGGAGTACGTCGCCTTCCTGATATCGTTTGGTGCCTCGAACCTCCCTGCCGTCGTGGTCTCTAACCCGCTGGTCATACTTCACCTAGCCCTGTTGGAGCTGTTCATAGCGTACGTGCCCTTCACCAGGATGCTCCACTTCTTCGGTAAGTACTTCATGTATCACAAGATCATGTGGGACACCCAGCCCGGTCTAACCGGAAACGTAGACTACGAGATAACGTGGGAGCAGGAGAAGGGTAAGAGGTGGAGGGATCTCTATGAGTAAGAAGGTAATTCGTATTACCGACCTTAGTAAGCCCTCCGAGGAGCCCCTCGTTAGGATAACTCAGGAGGACCTCATGCCAGTTCCCCAACTGAAGGAGGAACCGGAGCTCAACCCGAACATAGAGAAGTACAAGGAGAACTACGATGTAACGCTTGACGGATATCTAGCGATAGGAGTTCCGAAGGATTTGGACGAGAAGGAGCTTGTCGGGAAGTTCTTGAACGGGCTCAAAAAGCTCTTCTCTAAGAACGACAACTGGACCTTCCTCCAGCCGCTGGCCTTGTACACAGACTACTGCGCCAAATGCAGGACATGTGTGGACGCTTGTCCCATCTACATCTCTAGTGGGAGAAAGAACATCTACGAACCACCGTTCAGGGCCGAGATCCTGAGAAGGCTCTATAGGAAGTATTTGACCTCATCAGGAAAGACTTTCGGCAGTTTCGTGACCGGAGAGGTGGAGCTCAATGCCAACCTGATAAAGAGGCTGGCTGAGCTGTCCTACAGGTGCACGATATGTAGGAGGTGCGCCCAGATATGTCCCATGGGCGTCGACAACGGCCTCATAACCCACGAGCTGAGGAAGCTCTTCAGCCAGGAGCTCGGAATACATCCAAAGGAGCTGCACGATAAGGGTACGGTGCAACAGCTAAAGGTGGGCTCCTCGACGGGGATGAACCCGGACGCTTTCAAGGGCTTGGTCGCCTTCATGGAGGAGGACATAAAGGACCGGACCGGACTCGACGTTAAGATGCCCATAGATGAGAAGGGAGCCGACTATCTCGTCATCCACAACGCTGGAGAGTTCCTCTCATGGCCTGAGAATCCAGAGGCATTCGCCATAATATTCGAGAAGGCAGGAATAAGCTGGACGCTTAGCAGCGAGCAGGTCGGCTACGACGCGGTGAACTACGGGGTGTGGTACAACGACCTCCAGCTGACCAAGCTGATAAACCGCACATTCGAGATAGCCAACAAGCTCGACGTCAAGGGGATAATCATAGGTGAGTGCGGCCATGCCACGAAAGCCTACTATGTAGTGGCTGAGAGAATAGTGCCCGACGACAAGAAGATCCCGGTCAAGAGCTGCCTTCAGATATTCGATGAGATAATAAGCAGCGGGAAGCTCGACCTGGATCCCAGCAGGAACGACTTCCCGATAACCCTCCACGACCCATGTAACATGGTGAGGCTGTCCGGCATAGTTGATCCACAAAGGAGGATCCTCAAAGCGTGCACCAAAGGCTTCAGGGAGATGACCCCGAACAGGGAGATGAACTACTGCTGCGGAGGAGGTTCGGGCTTCGCCATAATGTCCTCCTACAACTTCAACGAGTGGAAGATGAAGGTCTCCGGGAGGATGAAGGTCAAGCAGATACTCGATGCCTTCAGTGATATACTGGACAAGGACGTAGTTAAGTACGTGTGCGCTCCCTGCTCAAACTGCAAGGGACAGATAAGGGATCTGATAAGGTACTACGATCTCTGGAAGAAGTACAAGATAACCTACGGCGGCCTAGCTGAGCTCATAGTGAACGCAATGCCCGACATACCGAAGTTCTTAGAGCTCGAGTTCCACTGACCCTCACTCCAATTTTTTAGCAAAATCAACCATACCCGGTACCATCTTTCACACAACAGCTGATTACGTTGTCCTGTTTTAAGGGTCAGCTGGAACGTTTATAAAGTACGCTTTGGATTATTTCTGATAGGTGAAAGGTCTAGTGCCTAGGAGGAGAAGGAGGAAGACCACGAGGAAGGAGGCCGAAAAGGAGGAGACTGCCAAGAGTACTTCTAAAGAAAAGAAAGCTACTGAGACTAAAGAATCAAAAAAGACCAAGGGACGTGAAAAGAAGGAAGCGAAGAGAAAGACGACAAAGGCAGGAGGAAAAAAGAAGAAATGACTGGAATAGGGCCTTACTGACCCTCCATCTGACTCCTGAGGACGTTTATCCTCTCCTCTATCATTTTTAGTTGTGCTTCTAGGAGCTTCTTGTAGCTCTCGAGCATGGCCAGCTCAAGCTCTGGTGCGTACCAAGGGCTCCAGTACCACCATGGCCTGTACCATCCGGGCCACCACATGGCCATCACCACGGGTAGTAGTACCAGTAGTAGTACGGGTAGCTACCTCTGTGCCAGTAGCTCCAGGGTCCGAAGAGCCACCAGCAAGCTCCCCTTCCGAAGACCCATCCAGGTCTCATCCACGGAGGCAGGAAGCTGAACGGTCCCCTTCCTGGCCAGGGACTCCACCAGCCTCGGCCTCCCCAGCCACCTCTCCATCCCATGATACCACCTCCAACATTTATGTGCTATAGCACACAATATATAAAGCTTTCGTTTAGGCTAATGAAGTAAGAGGGTTAGGGAGAGGACCGGATCACCTCCGCCCCCTCTTTGGATAGGAGGGTTGCTAGCTCCTCCTCAACCTCCTTTAGGGTTTTCAGGGCTTCTTCTTTAGACTTTGAGCTTAGCTGTATATGAAGCCTCTGGACGGGAGCCTCAAGCTCTTTGCCGGATGGATGGCTCTTTATATATACTCTGGGGTACTTCTTCATCACTTTGTCTATTATTGGGGCTATCGAGGACTCAGGAAGCCCTTTGGATATGAGTTCCGTCTCGAAGAACTCGACCTCTGGTCCCACCTTCCTGAGAAAGGGTTCCACGTACTCCTCAAATATCGCCTTCATCTCGGACGGAACACCCGGAAGCACGAATATGTAGGTCTCACCAACCTTCAACTTGATCCCAGGAGCTGTTCCAACAGGGTTGGGAAGTGGTTCGGCTCCCTCAGGCATCATGGCCATCTTCACCCTATAATCGTTCATCTCAAGACCAGCAGAGGAATATCTCTCGGAGACTAGACGAAGGGCCTCCTCATTCACCACAAATCTGAGTTTGAAGGCCCTGGATAGGCATTCAGAGGTTTTATCGTCGAACGTAGGACCGAGGCCTCCCGTGCTCACGATCACTTTGGCTCCAGAGTCGACGGCCAATCGAAAGGCCCAGGCTATCTCCTCACAGTCGTCTCTGACTATCAAACCTCTTCTGACGTTGAAACCCAAATAGGTGAGCTTCTTCCCAAGCCAAGCGAGGTTGGAGTTGACCACCCGACCTATGAGCAGCTCGTTTCCTATGCTCACGATCCAAGCATCACACATATTCCAATGCCCCGCTGACAAGAATTAAAGGTTCCCCAGCAGCATTTCAGTGAGCTTCTTGATCCTCATCTTGGATCTCACAAGCAGACGGTTTGCCCTGTCCACGATGTTGGGCAGGACATCCTCGGGCACAACTCTTCTCCCGCCCAAGATTAGGGGGACGTCCATCCTCTCAGTTCCCTGAATTTCAATGTTCACCTTGAAGTCCCTGGCCGAGTTTATTCCTCCCCTCTTGAACCCCGCCCTCCTGGCCATCGAGATGAAGGAGAGGGCGGATCTCATGTCGCGAGCCGATACATGAAGGATGGGTGGAAGCACGGCCATCCACAGGTTATCCCCGTTTAACACCAGTTCTCCGACCTCTATGGGTCTGTGCCACTTTCCTATAGTTCTCAGCTCGAACTTCATTCCGGGAAGCTCGGCCTCGTAGAGCTGGATCCTCCCGCTACATGAGCTGGTCGTGAACAAATCCGTCCTGCTGTTTATCGCTCTCAACAGATCCAACATGTCTTCGTCAACCCTGCCCGCCTTGATATGCTCCTCCAGCGTTGCTAGCGCCCGTTTCCTGGCCTCAAACCAGTTCATCAATCTTCTCGACTCTCCGAGAGATAAAAGTTTGAGTTTTTCCTCGGTGGTAAAGAGGTGGTGATGAGTTGATATCCGAGATAAGGATAACCGTGCTCGTGGACAGCCTCACTCGATTTGAGGGACCGATACTCGCCGAAAATGGGTTATCCCTCCTCGTGGAGATACCTGAACTCGATCTGAAGGTCCTTCTCGACACGGGAATAACTGGTCACGCCCTGATCAACAACTCCAAGGTCCTAGGAATAGATCTGAGTGAGGTTGACTTCATCGTGCTCAGCCACAACCATTACGACCACACGGGCGGCCTTTTGAAGTTGCCCATCAGCGGGAAGACCGTTGTGGCGCATCCGGAGATATTCCTTCCCAAGTACGCCCTAGTTCCATCACTCGGGATGAGAACTCTCACCTACGCTGGTCCCCCGTTCAGGAAGAGGGATCTCGAGAAGGCTGGAGCCAACCTGATCTTGTCCAAAAACCCAGTGAAGCTCGCTCATGGCGTTCTAACGACCGGGGAAGTTCCTAGGAGGAACAAACTGGAGAGGATCGAGGGATTTTACGTAAACAAGGATGGTGAGTTCGTCGAGGATCAGCTCCCCGATGATCAGGCACTCCTGATCGAGATGGACGATGGGCTTGTCGTTCTTACGGGATGTTGCCACAGCGGCCTGATGAACACGTTGGAGTGGGCCATGGAGCTGACAGGAAAGGAGATAAAGGCTGTGATTGGAGGTTTTCACCTGATAGATGCCGATGACAGGAGGATAGATGAGACCATCAGGAGGATCTCCGATCTCGATGTGAAAATCGTAGCTCCCCTTCACTGTACAGGACTTAAAGCCACTTTCATGTTCTATGAGGCCAGGAGAGGCTCCTTCAGAGAGATGTGGGCCGGAAAGTCTCTGGAGATCTCCTAAACCGGACCGTCCAGCGATGGTAAATGTTTAATTACATACGAGCACGGAGATCTATTCGGGTGATGCGGCCGAAAACGAGGACATGCTCGTCCAAGAGATCCGGTTGCCTTGCAGCTAGCTCAGGAACTAAAATCCTCGCTGTCGTTTTCCTGCTGACGCTGATTCTGTTCGCCACTCCTATTAAAACGCGTGGTGAAGAACACAGAATTCTCGTGGTAGCAACGATACCTCCCCTAGCCTCCATAGCGAAGGAGATAGTTGGCGATAGGGCCACGGTTGTCTACCTCGTGCCCACCACAAGCGATCCTCATCAGTACTCCCTCAGACCGGGAGATGCCCAGCTTCTGGAGAAGGCCGATCTGATCATATGTGTTGGAAAGGAACCATTCCTTGGGGAGCTCCCAGAGGATGTGAAGGACAGGCTGATAGGATGGGAGGACTGGCTCTCCGCCGGGATCTACGTGGTAAACGACAACCCTCACTACCTGTGGTTATATCCTCCGAACGCCATAAAGGTGGCAGAGGTGATCAAGGACAGGATCTTGAGGCTCGACCCGAGCGGATCAAGCTACTACGAGAGAAACTTCGACAGGTTTGAGGAGAAGGTTCAGGACCTCATCAGCTGGATTCACACGTACGTGAAAAGCGCAGGGGTTGAGGGCAAAACTGTTCTCCTAGCGGGCTCGCACTTCGCCCCGCTGATGAGGATCATGGAGTTGAAAGTGGCGGGGATCCTGATAAAGGGAGAAGGAAAAATTCCTGGTCCGGAGGATGTGATCAAATTTGAGAAGGAGGGCAGGAGGCAGGGGGCCTCAGCTGTGATAGTCCTGGCGACCCAGGCGGAGGGAGATGAGGGGAGGCTCGGGAGAACCGTGGCTAAGGACTTGGACATACCGATAATATATGTATATGGAACTATGTTTAGTGGAAATGATACATATTGTGAATTTATTAAGTACACCGTGGCGGCTGTAGTGGCCGGCATCTCCTCCAGAGGAGGAGGTGATGAAGGAGTTCCCTCTGAATGCATCGTGGCCATAGCTGTCCTATCACTCATCTCCTTGCTCGAACTGGTCATTTTGTGGAGGGGTAGCTCATGATGGAGTTTCAGCATGTCTACGTCACTTACTCCAACAACATAGCCCTTGAGGATGTGACCTTCTCTCTCGAGAAACCATGCTTCCTGACGGTCGTCGGTCCGAACGGCGCGGGAAAGACGACCCTTCTGAAGACGGCTCTCGGACTGATCAAACCATCAAGCGGATCGGTCAGTGTTCTGGGAATTAATGTCTCGAAAGAGCCCAAAAAAGTTAGGAGGCTCGTTGGGTACGTCCCTCAAATGGAGAGAATAGATTTCTCGCTCCCCTTCAGGGTCAGAGATGTGGTCCTCATGGGCAGGGTTGTCAAGGTGGGGATCGGCAGGCGATTCTCCGCGGAGGACTTGAGAAAGGCCAGGGAGTCTCTGGAGGTCGTCGGCCTTGAGGACCTCTGGGACGAACCGATAGCTCACCTGTCGGGAGGACAAAGACAAAGAGTTTTAATGGCCAGAGCTCTGGCTGCCGATCCTCAGATCCTGATGCTCGATGAGCCTTTGGTCGGAATCGACCCGGCCTCGAAGAAGACCATACTGGAGGTGCTGGAGAAGCTCTCTAGAGAGGGCGTGGGAATTGTGATTGTGACTCACGACCTTAATCCCGTGATGAGGATCACCGACTATGTTCTCCTTCTCAACAAGCGCGTCTTGGCCCTAGGTAAACCGGATGCTGTTGTCAGCAGGGAGAGCATGTCCGATCTGTTCGGTGGAGAGGTGGAGATCGTCCGCATGGGAGAGATCTGCTACATAATAGGGGGTGATGTTCATGGGGGTTCTGGAGCTCGTGGGTAGCCACATAGTGGTGAGGGCCATCGTTGCTGCTCTAATAGCCTCGGTGCTGAGCGCCGTGGTGGGATCCTTCACAGTCAGTAGAGGCCTCTCCACGATGGGGGCTGCCATAGCACATTCCAGTTTGGCTGGAGCCATCCTCGGATTTTTGCTCGGAGTTGAACCCCTCATAGGCGCCGTCATCCTGAGTTTAATCTTCGCTCTGTTTATATCTAGGGGAGGAAGGACCCGCACCAGGAGGGACATGATCCTCGGGGTTACCTTCGGCCTATCCGCAGCCATAGCTGCGATGTCCCTCTCGTTCATGAGGGCTTACACCACCACGGCCATGAACTACCTCATAGGGGACGTCATGGGTGTCAGCAATGCAGAGATCCTCCTGCTCTTCGCTTTCACCTTCGCCTCCTTGATGATAGTAGCGATCTTCTACAAGGAGTTTAAGTTTATGGTCTTCGACAGTGAGGCCGCTGAAGCCATGGGGCTCGATGTAGGTCTCTACAACCACGTTCTGATAGCTCTCATTGCCGTGACGACCGTGGTGGAGTTGAAGGTTGTGGGAAGCATAGTTGCGGTGGTCTTCTTAGTAGCTCCAGCGGCGTCAGCTTTTGAGTTCTCACATAGTTTCGAGGGAATGATCCTCCTCTCCGTCCTGTTCGCCGTTGGATCGGCAATCATAGGAGCTGCTGTATCTCTTGCCCTCAACCTTCCATGCGGACCGACCATGGGGGTGTTCGCCTCCATCATCTACCTGCTCTCAATGGTTCTCTCCACGAGAAGGAGAGGTAGCTGCGGTCCGATAATCTGCCGCAGGTAAATCCTTATATTTGTTAGATAGGACCCCTGCCCGAATATGAGCTCGCTCGATCTGGCGGACAGAATAAAGAGATGTAGAAGCTGCTCCTGCCTGTTCAGGCTCGTGAGAAGAATTGTCAGGCAGACCACCGGGTTAGAGAGAGGAGGCGTAATGCTCGCCGTGCAAGAGGGGCCCCCTGGGATAGCGGCCTACCATCCGAGAGGATCTGAGCTCATAGTTCTCAGTTCTGGAACTTTTGAATATGTGAGGAAAATGGGCAGTGAGGGGAACTACTACCTCTTCGCGGTCCTTCTGCACGAATATCTAAGGTGTTTAGGATACAACAGGAAGAGGGCTAGGAGAATAGTGAGAGAAATAGGAAAGAAGATCTTCGGTGAAAATCACGCCGCCATGAAGATATTTAACGATGTAGCCAGCACCCTGGCCAGGCCTCCAGAGCTGGAGGAGTGGGGGGATGCCTTGGGGTTTATTAGGCTTGAAGACGGACTCCCCTACACGTACTGATTTGGTTCAGCCGATTTTGAAGCAAATCTGAGCCATTTATTAGCTGGAACTGCGCTTTCTCTCTGATGAAGACGAACGTCAAGATATTGCTCATAGTGCTTGCTGTCGTGGGTACCTCCTTCCTATTGGGAATGCTCATAAGTGGTTTCTCAGGTTCTGGCGGGTTTGTCAGAAGCCCCGAATTCGGGTTCGTTGTTAGCCAAGGGAAGGCTGCTTACTCACCCGGCATCACCTATCCGACCAGAATCAGCGAAGGAGTCGGCAGCTTCAAGGAAGGCAGTAATAGTGTTAACCTCGAGAACTCATTCATCTCCGGTCGTAAGATAGCCATAAGCGCCACGGTGTCCATGTACGTTGAAAATGTGAACGAGTCGTCTTGGAGGATAATAAGCATAGCCAGAAGCCTCGGAGGCTACGTATCTCAGGCCAGGATAGGGAAGAAGAGCGCTTATATAACAATAAAAGTGCCGAAGGACGAGTTCTGGACCGCTCTCACCATGATAAGCAAGCTTGGGGAGGTCTACGATCGCGGGGTGACAACCCAAGACCTGACGGACAGGATAGTCGATCTGGAGAGCCGATTGAAGAGCCTTAAAGTCGAGGAGGAGAGGCTTCTGGATCTTCTGAAGAGGGCCGAGAGCATCTCAGATATCCTAAAGATAGAGGACAAGCTGTCCTCCATAAGGTCCCAGATAGAGAGCTTGGAGGCCTGGAACAGGAACCTTCAAAACCAAGTCGAGTACTCCAGGATCTCCGTGATCCTGTCCGTGAAAAAGCCTGTAGGTGAGGACATATGGAGAATTATAGGGGATGCGTTCTGGGGATCCGTGAAACTCCTCCTGATCTGCATCGCTGGAGGAGCACCTTTTGTCCTATCAGCAGCGGGAATGCTGTACGTGGCGCATGTCCTCTACAGAAGGAGGAAGCTTAGAGTATCTTCTCAACCTTCCCAGTCCTAGGATTGTACGCCTTGACATCCAACCCTTTTTTCTCCTTGGGTATTACGGCCAGGAGCCTGGAGGGGGTCTTCGTAGGTATCAGGAAGTACTCGTCCACCCTCCCATCCTCGTGAGCCAGGATCAGCTTCACCTTGTCCTCGGTTCTCTTGAGCGTTGATGGATCGAGATACTCTATTATGGCAAACCTTCCCCTGGAGACTATCGACCTGACCTCCCTCTTTCCCCTCTTGCTGACGGTCATGGCCTCCGAGAGATCCTCCACCCCACCACCTCCGGGCAAAGAACCAAGGTTAAAAATTTAATAGCTACGGAGGATAGTTTTCGAGGAAAATGCGCCCAAAGATCCTCCTGTTACTTATTCTGACCGTCTTCCTGCTCTCCGCATGTACATCATCGATATCAGCTCAGGGAATCTCCTATCAAGTAGATAAAGAGTACTGCACCCTGTATGTGGAGAAAAGCGGTGAAGTGAAGCTTGTATATGAGCTCAAGATCACGGTCCTTCAAGGGGAGATAAAACGGTTCGTGAGGGTTGGAATTCCTGTTCCAACATTCGACGTTGTGTACGTTAAGGAAAAGGATACTGGAAAAACCCCCTCCTACGAGAAGGAGGTATCATCTGAGGGCTCCTATCTGATAATACATCCGACGTCGCCGATAGGTCCTGGAGGGTCTAGGACCTATGAGTTTGAGGTTGTCCTTCACCACTTCCTGTACAGGGATGAGACCAACCCCGGGAATGTGGGTCTGATGTTCACGCCATGCTGGTTCGACGCCGTGGTCAAGGACCTCAGGGTCAGCGTGGTCCTCCCGGAGGGAGTCGGCAAGGGGGAGGTCAAGAACACCCCCGACTATGATAATTTGGAGTATTACAACGGAAGGATTGTGCTCTACTGGGAAAGACATGACCTCTCACCGAACGAGAAGTTCTCCGTCGGGGTCTCGTTTCCGGAGAAGTATGTCAATGTCGAGGAGGTCAGCGCTCAGCCCTCTGGACAGCCCTCCACAATCGACGTTATTTTAAGCGCGATCATTCCTCTCATCGGAATTGTCATTGTCGCGTGGGTACTCATATCGATGTTTAGAGGATTTATAAGCGCTGCTAGACTCATCAAAGCTGAGTTCACGGCTCCTAAGATGTTCGTCGAGTCTTTGGGCCCTAGAAAGGACCTGCATCCCGCTGAGGTCGCATATCTGGAACATCTGGAGGGTAAGAAGATAGGATATCCAAGGATCCTGCTTCTAATCCTTCTATCCCTTGCTAAAAAGAAAATCGTTAGGATAAAGAGCGAGAAGCCGCTGAGGGTAGAAGTTGTCGAGGAGAATAGAAAAGGTGTAATTCTCAGGGCCTTCGAGAAGGTCATGCTGAAATGTATCGATGAGGACGGTAAACTCGAAGAGGACTGCCTGGTGAAGGTCATAAAGGTTCTCCACAGAAGTGTTGAGAGAAGATTGGCCGCCTACAGCAGGGGAGAGACCCTCAAGTACTTCAGGAAGAGGATATCTGATCTATGGAACAAGGTCGAGGCGGCTCCCCAAGAGGAGAAGGTTCAGGTCGTCATGGACAACATCGAGTGGCTGCTGGTGGATCCAGACTTCGAGAAGAAGGTGAGGCATTACCTCAGGGGAGAGGCGACCGTCCGCCTCCCAACCAGCCGAGGGGTTCTGTGGTACTGGTGGTGGTACGGTCCGACCTACTACCCGACATATGTGCCTCCTCCTAGCGCTCCTCCATCGCCGCCTCCTGCCGCGCCACCACCTCAACCGCCTCAGATGCCGGTTGTCACCAGCTTAGAGAACTTCGCCAACCAGATAGCCACCTCCATAGAAAATGCTGCAAATGGGCTTGTTGGCAACATAGAAAACTTCGCAAACAGGGTTGCGGAGGTCATAGGACCACCCACCCCAGCCGGATCCTCGAGAAGCCCAGTCATATCGTGCGCGTGTGTGAGCTGTGCGTGTGCGTGCGCGTGTGTGAGCTGTGCGTGTGCGTGCGCCGGAGGTGGTGTCGGTTGAGGTTCAAGGACTACCGGCTGAAGGATGGAAGAAGAGTTCACATCAGAGATGACGGAGATGGCGGTGTAGCGGTTCTCGAGGCAAGCAACGTCGTGTACCTCAACAGAACTGCGCTCTTCTTTTTGATAGAATACTTGGAAGGAAAATCGGAGGACGAAGTCTTGAAGGACGCCAAGAGGAAGTTCAGGAAGGTGAGGGATGAGGAGGTCAGGAGGCACTACAGAGAGTTCCTGCAGAAGATCGAGGGATTCTTGCATGGATATGCTGATCCTGTGACCGATCTAGGATTTGAGACCGTTCCCGTGGCAATCGAATCCGTAAGATCGCCCCTCAGGATGGACCTTCTCCTGACGTACAGGTGCAACAACAAATGTGTCCACTGCTACACCTCTTCCCCGAAAGAAGAGGTTCGAGAGCTGGGGACTGAGGACTGGAGGCGCGTCTTGGACAAGCTTCACGATGAGGTGGGTGTTCCCAATGTAACCTTTACCGGAGGAGAGCCCACCATGAGGAACGATCTCGAGGAGCTCATAGCGCATGCTGAGAGGAAGGGGATCGTCTGCGGAATGGTGACCAACGGTCGGAGGCTGATGGATGAGGAATATGCTGGCTCCCTCGTCAAGGCCGGACTAGATTACGTGCAGGTGACCTTGGAGTCCCACAGGGAGGAGATCCACGATAGAATAACCGGAGTGGCTGGTAGCTGGAGGGAGACCGTGGAGGGCATAAGAAATCTTGTGAGGGAGGGCATCTACGTTGACGTGAACGCCACCCTCTTGAAGGATAACATAGGCGATGTGGAGGGCCTCGTCGAGCTTGCGGCGGAGCTGGGAGTGAGGGGGTTCTCTTTAAACAGGCTCATATACTCCGGAAGGGGAGGGGATGTTGAGGAGCCGAGCTTCGACGAAATTAAGAGGGTGATCCTCCTAGCTCACGAGTTGTCGATAGAGCACGACCTCAACTTCACATGGTACGGGGTGACCAGGTACTGCGAGCTGAACCCGGAGGAGCTTGGGGTCGGACCCAAGTTCTGCTCAGCCTGCTCGATAAACATGGCGATAGACCCTGAGGGGAATGTGCTCCCATGTCAGAGCTACTTCAAGCCACTGGGAAACATACTGAGGGACCGTTGGGAGGACATCTGGAACCACAAGCTCTGTAGGGAGATAAGGGAAGGATTGAGGGTCAAGGAGGAGTGCTCCACCTGCCAGCTCTTCCACATATGCAGGGGAGGATGTCCCCTGGAAGCCAGATTCAGGTGATCTCCCCTCAAACCTCCTTCTATCTTTGTTTTATCCATCGCTTAGAAGTCCTAGGTGCTCGGCGGCTATCAGGGGCATGGACTTGTGTGTCGTCATCCCCTCGTCGATCTCTATGACCTTCAAAGCTTTGGATATCAGATTCCTCGCCTCGCCCGGATCATCGACGTGAAACTCCAGCTCCCCCACGACCCCAACGCCGTCAATCTCCTCCAACGCTAGAACAAACTTCTCTGGCATTTCTACCAAGTGTCCCCTCCTCTTGACAACTGAGAACCATTCTTTGAATCCCATCTCCTCGAGAAGCTTGATGCAAGTCGTGAAATCGCCCTGAAAGAGCTTAACTTTTCCCTCAAAGATCGTGGCTTTGACGCCAAGTTCTGACGTCATGGCAGTGAACAGCACCTCGCTGTAGGTCACAGGTCTCTTCCACTCCCTTATCCTGAGAATCCTCCTCCTCAAATCCCAGAAATCCCTGTCATCACCGCGGAAGATGTGATCTGTGAAAGAGTAGTCCTTTATCACTTTTCCCCCCTTGGAGATCAGGAAGGACAGATACTCGTCGAAGCTCCTGTCTGGAAAGAACCTCACCTCAAACTCCTTAGCCATATGATCCTCCTCCTGTGGATGGGGTTACATTTCCGGTCAGAACCCCCACCCAGACCGCCAGTTCATCCTCGGGGATGAGGTTAAAAAGTAAAAGAATTGCTACTTAATCTCACTGGGAGGGGGTCTGTTTTTGTTGAGAGATGTCGAGGACGACGACATCCCAGAACTTTTCTGGATCAGATGCGGAGAGAGCACACGCATAGGCGGGGAGCGGTGCATATTCTGGTCGAGTGAACGAGCTCTTCGAGTTTACCTGAACACCCTGAGGAGCGTCGGTGGGTCCTCCCTTGTGCTCACGCTGGATGGATCTTTGGTAGGGGGCATAGATCTTATCCCTGAAAGGAACGATCCCCTTCTCGGATCTTACATATTTATAGGGGCTTTGTGGGCCCCTGACGAGGAGAGAGCGGATCTTCTCCTGAAAAAAGCTGTGGAGATGGCTGAGGAGAGGGGGTTTCACTTCGTAGATGTTGTTCCAGCTAGATTACCCAGGTTCTACGAGAAGAGAGGGTTTAGAAGAACTCGCGAGTGGTTGTCCATCTCGGGCGCCGTTAGGCCGTCTCCTCACCAGTTCAGAGCTGAGAGCCTGAGCTCTGAGGAAGAAGAAGAGCTAGAAGATTTCGTAACCGTGAGCGGCCACATGTTCCCTCCGAGGTTCACCTGGAGACTTCTCTGGGAGCTGAAGACGTCTGGAGCCGCTGACGTGGACTTTTGGAGAATTAGTGTCGGCAGATCCACTTTCCTCGCTGCACTGATAGAGGATAACCTCCTACTTTGGGGGAGCAGGAACGTCAGCCTGGGTGAGGTTTTCGATGCAGTGGAGGCGTGTCTAGGGACGGCCCTCAAAAAGGGAGTCAGCATTCTGAGCGCTTACTCGACGGAGGATTTCCTCGACGCATTTTTGGCTGCAGGATTTGAGGACACAAGAAAAAGAATGGTGTGGATGAGAAGACAACTGATATAGTTCTAGTGAACCTGATAAGCTTCAACGTATCTTTTTCCTTCCTCCTCGGCTTCCTTTCTGCTTCTGTAAATGTACATGTAGGCCTCTCCGTTTCCTTCCTCAACCACCACTATGACAGGAAGCTCCTTCCCGTCCTTTTTAACGGTGCCGACATAGATGACAAGAGGTGGAAGAAGATCTGCATCAAAGATCCTTTTGTACTCAAACACCTTCAGATCGGAGTATCCCTCAGGCGGATCGGGGAAGCCCGACCAACGAACCATCTTTGGCATAGGTGTCCACCATTGATATATTACTGAGATGGCCTGATTTAAGCAGTTGTACGCGGACATCGTAGTCAAGTTATACGACTGTAAAACTACATCAGCTCCACCGCCAACGAGTGCGCGCCCCCACCGCCGTGACATATGGTGGCAACTCCTACCGTTCCTCCTTTTATTCTGAGGACGTTCAGAAGGGTCACCAAGATTCTGGCCCCGCTGGCACCTAGAGGATGACCCAAGGCGACGGCCCCGCCGAACACGTTCACCTTGTCGAGAGGTATGTCCAGCTCCTTGGTGACCACCAAGGTTGCCAGTGCAAAGGCCTCGTTGTGCTCGAAGAAGTCCACGTCGTCTAGTTTCATTCCTATCTTTTTCATTAGCCTTCTTACTGACGGTATCGGAGCTTCTATGAAGTCCTTAGACTCGATCGTAGAGGAGTCGTATCCCAGAATTCTGGCCAGCGGTTTTAGGCCCCTTTCCTCGGCAAACCTTCTGCTGGAGAGAACTAGAGCAGCCGCGCCATCGCTCAGCTGGGAGGCGTTGGCTGCTGTTATTATCCCGTCCGGCCTGAACACTGGTTTTAACCTCGAGACCTTCTCCATGCTGGTGTCGGGGCGGATGCCCTCATCTTTGTCTATCGTTATCTCGCCCTGCTTGGTCTTCAGCTCGATTGGGACTATCTCCTCCAGGAAGTAACCCTTCTCCGTCGCCTCGGCCGCCCTCATGTGACTCCGCACAGCGAACTGATCCGCCTCCTCCCTAGTGATCCCGTGCTTCTTGGCCGTCATTTCAGCCTCTTCACCCATAAACATGCCGTTGAAGGGATCTGTCAGTCCGTCGTGGACCATTAGGTCCATGATCTTCTCGCCGGTGAAGGAGAACTTCACTCCCCACCTCCAGCTCGGTTTGATGAAATAGGGGGCGTTGCTCATGCTTTCCATCCCGCCAACCACGACGACCTCGTTTTCCTCCAAGCATATCGAGGCGGCTCCCAAGGACACAGCCTTCAGACCGGATGCGCACACCTTGTTCACAGTGTATCCTGGAACCTCCCAGGGTATGCCGGCCTTGACGGCCGCTTGCCTGGCCGTGTTCATGCCAAACCCTCCCTGAAGAACATGTCCCATTATGACCTCGTTCACGTCTGACGGGGATATGCCCGCCCTGGAGACAGCTTCTCTTATCGCCACGGCAGCCAGGTCAACAGCCGACAAGTCCCTGAAGCATCCTCCGAACTTCCCTATAGGGGTTCTGACCGCGCTAAGTATCACTACGTCCCTTACATCCATTCTACATCGCCTCGATCACCTTTAGAAGATGGTTTATCTCCTCCTCCGTCGGGCGAGCCGAGTAAATGGACGAGAGAAGGCTTATAATCTTGGAAAGGGGTTTTCTCTCCACAGCGTCGCTGATCCTCTGGAGGAGCTCCACCTCCCTCCTTAAATCGGAGATCTTCTCCTCATACCTGGATAGGAACTCGCTCGAGGTGTCTCCCTTCTTCATGGCCTCGTCGGCAACCTCAGCTGCTGCTTCACCTGATCTGACGGCTAGATCAACTCCTCTTATGTTCAGACCGTAGTTCACACAGAGACCTGCGGCGTCACCAACGAGGAGGAGACCATCCGCATAGGGCCTCCTCACCGGGGTTTCTGGTATGACGTGAGCTGAATACTCGGCGAGATCGCCGCCGTCTATGTACTCCTTAACCAGAGATTTCATCTCCTCGATCAGCTGGTAGGTGGCTATGTCCTCCGGAGATCCGGCAGCGTCATGGAGAGAGGATATTCTCACGTTAAGTCCGACCGATACATGCTCCTTCATCGTGTAGAGGAACCCCTCGCCCCTCAACCCATCGGGAAGCCAGCCCATGAAGATCATGGCCACACCAGAGGAGCTGTCCACGCCGAATCTCTCATTTATCTCGTTCTCCGAAAGTCTTATCGCTTCCTTAACTCCCACGGAGAAGTTTTCTCTGTTAAGAGGTTCTATCAGGCCGGCCCTCCTGGCCAACAAGCTGAGGACCCCGTCGGCCGCTATCACCATCTTGGTCTCTATCACGTCCTCCCCGGCCACTATTCCTTTGACCTTCCCCTCCTCGACCTTGAGGGAGTCCACCCTTATACCGGTGATGAGCATGGCTCCAACCTCCTCGACCCTGTCGGCCAGCCATCTGTCGAACTTGGATCTGAACACCGTGAAACTTCTGCTTCTCTCTGGGACCTCCCTCCTCTCCAGCGAGATAGTTGCCTTACCCTCCTTGGAAATTATGTGCAACACTTCTCTCTTGACTTCTCTCTCCAGAGGAGCTTCATCGAAGTTGGGGAAGATCCTGCTGAGCTCATACGTGTACAGCCTTCCCCCGAACATGTTCTTCGATCCCGGCCTTTCTCCCCTCTCCACGACCAACACGTTGTAGCCCTTGCTGGCGAGGAGATATGCTGACGTCAGGCCGGCCGGTCCCGCTCCGACCACAACCACATCGAACTCATCGCTCATTTCCTCCTCCTCCCTATCACAGATTTGAGGGCAGGTAAAAACTTGTATAGATCCTGAACCACACCGTAATCGGCCGATTTGAATATGGGCGCATTTGGATCGGAGTTCACGGCCACTATGATCTTGGAATCAGTTATGCCGGCTATGTGCTGTTGCTGACCGGAGATCCCCACAGCTATGTAGAGCTTCGGTTTTATGGTGACCCCCGACATCCCTATCCATCTCTCCTCCGGCATCCACTTGAGGTCAGCTGCCAGAGGTCTGCTTGATCCTACTGCTGCTCCTAGAAGTTCTGCCAGCTCGTAGGCAAGCTTCAGATCATCCTTCGACTTGAAGCCCCTTCCACAGCCTATCACTATCTCGGCCCTGTCCAGCCTCACTCCCGATACCTTCTTTTCCCTCCTCTCCACGATCCTGATCCTGCTCACCGGACTAAACTCTATCCTCTTTATCTCCGGCTCCACCGGGTTTTCTTCCGCTGGCTCGAACTTCCTAGGTTTTATCCCCACCACGGCAGGAGGGATCACCCTCTCCTCAGCGACGGCCTTGCCCCCCATGAGATGCCTCACGAGGATGAGCTCATCTCCCTCTTTTCTGAAGGAGGTCACGTCCATCACCGAGCCGGCTCCCATCTTCTGGGATACCCTAGCCGACACGGCTTTCCCTATCCTGTCAGATGAGGTGAGGATCATGTCGTACTTCTCGGAGAGCTCGGAGATCAGGGACGTTAGAGAGTCCTCATCGGTGGGATCAACAGCATCACAGATGAGAATGGATTTAGCTCCTCTCTTGGCCAACTCCCTAGATCTCCCATCGCAATTATCCCCAGTTATCAGTATATCCACATCCAGACCGGCCTGAACGGAGAAATTGAGGACCTCCAGAAGGAGATCGTCTGAGGATGCAAACGCCAGAACCTTCATCGTGATCACCTCTCAGAGCTCGAGAACTCCCTCCTTCACCAACGCCTCCACAAGCTTCTCGGCCAGTTCCTCTGGGTTGTCCCCCTCGAGCACGATATTCTTGCGGACCATGCGGTAGGGCTTCAGGCTCAGCACCTCCACCTTGGGCTCGACCTGAATTCCGAGATCCTCCAGCTTGACCTCTTTTACGGGGAGCTTGGAGGCCTTGAGTATCTGCATCAGGGAGGGTATCCTCGGCTTGGCCGCCTCCTGCGTGACCGAGATGACCAGAGGGAAGTCGACCTCGACGACCTCTTCGTACCGCTCCATGGATCTGATAAGCCTTACCCCGCTCTCCTTGACTTCTACAGACGTCACGTATCCCACGAACGGGTAGCCAAGCTCCTCAGCCACCCTCGGGGGAACCTGGCTGGAGAAGCCGTCTATGCTTCCCTCTCCCGCCACGACCACGTCGTACTTATCTAGGCTCAGAACTTTGGCTATTGCCTTAGAGACCGCTAGGGTGTCAGCTTTGAACAGGGCCTCATCCATAATTACGTATGCCTCATCTCCCCCCATGGCGAGAAGCTCCTTTGTGATCTTCTGCATCTCCTTCTTGCGCATCTGGATCGGGCCCCATGTCAAAGCCATGACTAAAGTGACCTTGCCTCCTAGCTTCTCCTTTATCCGCACGCCGACTTCCATCGCTCTCTTGTCCACACTGCTGACGCTGAGAGGGGCTTCATTCACCTTGACCTCATTTGAGGAGAGGTCCACCCTCAACTCGGCAGTGTCTATAGAAGGTTTTACCAGTACGGCAACGTTGACCATGAGGATCCCAGGCTTTTTGAGAGCGGATTATTGAAAAATTTTTTATCCAATGGGTCGAATTGTGTCTTATGTCCTCCAAGTCCGTCAACGTTGATCAGAAACTTGCCGCGAATAGATTCCTAGTCGATGAGGGTTACAGACACATAAAGATAAAAGACCAGGGGGTCTGCAGGGACTGCAAAACCAAACCCTGCACCGTGGGATGCCCAGCCAAGCTTTATGAGTGGAATGAGGAGACCGATGAGATGATGTACAACTATGAAGGATGCCTCGAGTGCGGGACCTGCCTCCTGATATGCCCACACGATAACTTGGATTGGAACTATCCGAGAGGCGGGTTCGGTGTGCAGTACCGGCTGGGATGAAACCTATTTAAGATTTAGGGATGAAGGAGTGTGGTGTCCCTATGGTGGATTTCGGCTTTTCCGATGAGGAGGAGATCCTCAGGAGCAACGTTCGTGAGCTTCTTTCGGAGATTCTAGCGCCCAGGTCTGAGGAGATAGACAGAAACTGTAGAATTCCTCGAGATATCATTCAGGCTCTCGCCGAGAACCAGCTTCTCCTGATAAACATAAAGCCGGAGTTCGGGGGTAGCGGTGCATCTCACGTCATGACGACCATAGTCGTGGAGGAGCTTGCTAGGGCGGATCCCAGCGTGGCCACTGCCGTGTTCTACCTGGTGGAAGCCGCCTGGGGTAAGATACTTGAGAAGCACGGCAATCCGGATGTGGCCAAGGAGGTCCTGTCCAGAACCGCCAAAGGAGAGGGTTTCGTTGGAATAGCCTCCACCGAACCGCAGAGCGGAAGCGATGTAGCTGGGTTCAAGACTATAGCCAAGAAAGAAGGAGATCACTGGGTGATAAACGGAGAGAAAGCTTACATAAGCGGGATAAAGGAGGCAAAGGAGGTGGATGGAGGTTACGTTCTCCTGACCATGACCAAGCCCGAGGAGAGGTCCAGGGGGATGACCCTGTTCTACCTGCCGATAAACTCGGAGGGCATATCTTACGGGTTCTACGAGAACATGGGTAGGTGTGGAATCAGCACGGGATGGCTCAAGCTTCAGGACGTCAAGCTTCCGGATGAGTACAGGATAGGAGAGGTCGACAAGGGCTTCAAGGTGGCCATGGAGGGGTTCGATCGTGCAAGGGTTCTCGTGGCTGCTGGATGTATAGGCCCGCCTCTAGGCCTCCTGGACTACGTGGTGGAGTACCTCAAGAGCAGAGTTGTCTTTGGGAGACCGCTCGCCAAGTTTGAGGGATTGCAGTTCCCGATAGTGGACTACTGGTCCAAGCTGGAGGCCGTCAGACTGATGGTCTACAAGGCCGCCTGGGCCATAGACAAGTTCGATGCCGGCGAGATGACGCTTAGAGAGGCCGCTAGATATGCGACTATGGCTAAGCTTCTGGCTCCCGAGACCGCAACCTACGCCCTAGCTGAGTTCATGAAGTCGCTAGGAGCTTTCGGCTACTCAAAGGAGGCTCCGCTTGAGAGAGCCCTCAGGGGTGTCATGAGCTACTTTGTCGGCGCCGAGGGCGGACAGCACATAATGAGGATAATCCTGGTGAGCGATCTCTTTGGAAAGGACTTTGTGGCCTACAGGTGAGTTTTTCTCTCCTTCCTCCTTCTTATCTCCTCTATCAGAAGGGGAATGAACCTCTTGTAGTCGCAGACCACCCCATAGTCGGTGTTCTGAAATATCGGTGCTTCAGGGTCCTTGTTAACGGCCACGACACATCGAGCTTCTCTTATGCCGAAAACGTGTTGGGCGGCTCCGCTTATACCCACCGCTATGTAGAGGTTGGGCTTCACGCTTCTTCCCGTCTGTCCGACCTGTCTTTCCTGAGGTATCCAGCCGGCCTCCACGGCCTTACGAGACCCAGCTATCACTCCTCCTAACAGATCTGCGAGCTCTTTGAGCAACTCGAACCCCTCGGCAGATCCAAGTCCTCTTCCTCCAGACACTATCACCTCAGCCTTCTCCAAGGGAGCTTCCTCCCTCTCTATCGGTTCGCTCTCCAGCATCTCCATACCGGGATCGGGAAGCTCAAAGTCTAGAGGGACTTTGGTTATTTCACCTCTCCTGTTCTCGTCTCTTTCAGGTAGATCAAAGACGTTAGGTCTAACTGTAGCTATCTGAGGCCTTCTATTGGGTGTTCTTATGTGAGCCAGCATCCATGCTCCGAACGGAGGCCTTATCTGTATCACATCCCTCGTCTCCGGGTCCACGTCCAGTGAGGTGCAGTCCGCTGTTATGCCCGTCCTCAGACAATTGGCTACGTAGGGAGCAAGCTCCCTGCCCCTCATGGTTCCCGCTATCAGGAGGAGCTCGGGCTTAAACCTCCTCACAAGGTTTACCAGAACCGATCCGTGAACTATGGAGTAGTAGGTTGTTAGCCTGGTGTCCTCCACGACCAGCACCTTATCGGCGCCGTAGTATACCGGCTCCTCGACGAGATCTGAGACCTTCGAACCGATCAACACCCCTGCTAAGTAGGTCTTCAACTTATCGGCCAGTTCCCTGCCTATGCTCAGCAGTTGAAGACTGGCCTCCTTTATCCCCTGCCTGCCCACCTCCATGTAGACCCAGACGCCCCGATACTCGGACTTGTTGACCGGGTCCCACTCACTGCAGATCTCCATTCAGAACCCTCCTTATATCAAGCCCTCCTCCTCGAGCTTGCCTGCCAGCCATTTAGCCGCCTCGTCAGGACATCCCCTGAAGATCTCCTTCTTTCGGGGGACCGTCGGGACTATGTCTATCTTTGACACCCTGGTGGGGGATCCTCTGAGGCCGACACAGCTGATGTCCAGTTCTAGATCCTCGTTTGACATGATGGAGATCACCCCCTTTCTCCTGGCCCTTATCTTGTTGGCGAGCTTCACCTCCCTCGGGACGTTGGACTTCATGGCCACGGATATGGCTGCGGGCATCCTGATCCTGTACCTCTCTCGGGCATCTTCCAAGGTTCTGACCGCCACCAGATGATCTCCCCGAACCTCCACATCGGTGACGTAATAGAGGAAGGGTATGCCAAGCCAAGAGGCCACCTGGGCCCCTATGTGTCCGGTGGAACTGTCAGTAGTCTCCTGGCCAAAGAGCAGTAGATCGTATTTCTGTCGCTCTATGAACTTGGCGAGTGTGTAGGAAGTGGCAAGTGTGTCCGCCCCGGCAAACACCCTGTCGCTCAGAAGGAAACCTCGATCCACTCCCATTCCTACGGCGTACTCCAATCCAGCTCTAGCGGACGGTGGTCCCATGGAGACCGCGGTCACATCAGCACCGTATTCGTCTTTTATCCTGAGAGCCAGCTCCAAGGCGTTTAGGTCGGGAGGATTAACAACTCCGGGTATCCCCTCCCGTATCAGCGTGCCCGTCCTCCTATCGATGGGAACAGACTGAGTGCTGGGAACCCACTTTATGCAAACTATCAGGTTCAACATCTCAATCTTCCTCCAGCTCGTCCAAGCCCAAGAACCTTCTTATCACCTGATAGTAGTTCTCCTTACTCCCCCACCTCTCGAGGAACGCCTGCATTATATCGTATCCAACCTTCTTCTTGAACTCCTCCCTGGCCTCAGGCGTCATATCGAAGGGCGTCCAGGGAGGAAAATCGATCACCTCCACGATGACGTCATCGAACTCTGGGAGGGCTTTCATAGCAGCTTTCCTTATCAGCTCAATTATGTAGGTCTGATACGGGCATCCAGGAGCTGTCATAACAATCTTTATCACCAGCTTATCTCCCTCGACCTTGAGATCTCTTATCAAGCCTAGGTCCACTATGTTTATTGGGATCTCGGGATCATAGACTTTTTTCAAGGCCTGAACGACTTTTTCCCTCTCTTCAGGTGTCATAAGCACCCATCGATAGCGCGGAGAAAGAATTAAAGAGTTTTCCTTCACTGGTCGGCTGGGGAGTTACGCCAGCGGAAATTAAAAATAGTGTGGAAGATCAGCTCCTTCCAGCTCTCGCCACCACGATACCGAGCACCAGTCCGACCAAGAATACAAGTAACAGTAGGAATATGTCCCTGGGGATCAGGAATTGGGTTGTGGGAGGGACGGTCGGCTGACTAGGTTGGGGATTAGATTGAGGCTGAGGTTGAGATGTACCGTTGGATGATGCGTTGCCCTTGATCGGAGAGGTCCTCGGCGGAAGGGACTTCCAAGTCCTGTAGATCACATCTAAGACCATGGCATTTGTGGCGGCGTCCTCGTAGAGGCTTATGGCATCCAAAGTGCTGGATGTCTCGTACCTGTGGGCGAACTCATAATAGCTTATTGCAAGCATCGGCTCAAGACCGTCCTTGAGAACCATCGATATTGCTCTGTTCGCGCTCTTCCTCACGGAGCTCAGGACTGTTTGATCGTTGGTTGCAAAAGCTGCATGTATGGCCACGGTTCCGTCCGATATGGCTTCCACTGCGAAGCCTATCGCTGCTAGGTAGTTTCCGGAGGAGATTGCTTCCCTGGCGTTTGATATCGCCTCGCTGCATTTGCTCAAGAACCCGCCCTGAAGTCCTAGATCATTGTACAGGCTCTCTGCATACCCGTACGTCGTGTCAGCTCCGTAGAGAAAGTAACTCGCCAACGACCTCAGAACGGCCGGATCTATCTCCTGACCGCTTCCCGGTTTGTAGAGGTCAAGCCATGTACTGGCCGTTTCTATCCTCCACCTGACGTAGGAGATCTCGTGTATGGCGCCCCACTCCCCGGAACTGTCGAAGTAGATGTCCTGTTTGGCTTTACGGAGTGCGTCGTCTAGAGCCTCCTTGGCTTTGTAGTACCGCATCCAAGCCCCTATCAGGACGTCCAGTCTCTCCGGAGTTGTTATCCTCACACCCTTGAGTCTGTTCTGTAAATTGTTCAACGATTTCTCCAGCTCCTTCACGGTGGAGGTGAAGTAGTTCTTATTCTTCAGATACATCGTCAGGTCGTACGCATACTGGGCCTCCACTGTGGCCTGAAAGGCCAAGCTGGCTGCGGAGTAGTACTCACCACCGCTCAGGCACGACCTTGATTCTGAGAGGAGGGACTCGGCGTGGGACAAGACCCCCTCTATGTAGTTTTTTGCATCAGCTGATAGGCCTCCGTAGGACGATCTGGTCTTTTTGGAGAGCTCCTCAACTTTACTTTCGTAGAAATGAGTCCAAGATTCTATCGCCTTCTTCGCCTGATTGCTGAGCTCTATTTTTGATAGGGGAGCGACGCTCTTCAGTTCAACGCCGGTGAAGTACTTGAATGCCTCCGTTATGTCGGAGACCTCTATCACCTTCACTCCCAGCTTCTCGCCCAGCTTCACCAAGTCGACTTCCTTCTTCTGAGTGGTCACCATGTGAAAGATGCCCACGGTGACCGTCTTCTGAACGACCTCGGTGACTACCCTCTGGCCGGCAGGTATGAGGAAAACCTTCGCTCCTCCCTTGGCAGCGGCCTCCAGCTTGTCTGGTATTCCACCCACCGGTCCTATCGTTCCGTCCGGGTTTATCATGCCGGTCATTATGACGTCTCTCCTCAGCTTCACTCCCTCCAAAGCAGCTAGTGTGGCCACGGTCATTGCAGCTCCAGCGCTGGGGCCTCCTATGACGGAGCTTCCTGATGAGATGTGGTAGTAGAAGTTGTAGTCTCTGAAGTTCAGGCCGAGGATGTAGCACGCCACGAAGGCTGCTGTCCTAGCCGAACCCTGAGTGTCCAACTGGGTCAATGGATCCGCCGAGAAGTACACAATTCCGCTGCCCGGGGTGACTTTCACTGTAAGGTTGCTCAGAACACCCACCATCGTGCCGTTGGGTAGCTGAGCCACCGCCGGGATTCTCAGCTCTACCTCATTGGATATAGGGGTTGCGTGGACATTTATGAGGGGAACTACGAGTATGAGCACCAGTAAGAGCGAGATAGTCCTCTTTCTCATTTCATCCTCCAGATGTGAGTCCATTTCTATGAATAAAAGCTTTCCGAGGCGAGGAGGTCAATAAGTCCGCAGAGCGTCTGTGGATAGAGCTTAACAGGAAAATTTATATTAATTAAACTTCTGTTATGTCTACCTCGATAATTAGGGGGGATCGCCTTGGTGAGATACCTCGGCAGGATGTTCAGAGATCTAGACAAGGACTTCATCCGCCCCCTGAAGAAGAACCTTCCCCTCATAGAGGCTGTCGCCGCTATGATAATACTGAGCAGAGGTATGGCTGAGAGCATGGAGATATTTCCTTACTCGGTAAGCAAGATCCTCATGAGAGCTGCCTACTCATGGGCCTACGCAGTTGCTTCTGTGATAGACAGGATTTACGGGGCTCTAGGATATCCTCTATCCCCCAGAGTAGTTTTAACTCATAAGCTTCCGGCGGAGAACCCTGTATTTCCAATGCCTGTGTGGATGATGGCTCTCTGGAGCTTCTCGATAGTGTACACCTTCATGTACTGGCTGGCCATGACCGGCGCCACCTACGGGATAGGAAGGGCTCTGGGAGGCAAGGGAGGGAGCTTCCTCCGACTGCTCACTTGGACGGGAATAGCGCACATTCCCATGATAAACTGGTGGTTCGACGTCGGCTGTGAGATGATGTACGAGGTCGTACAGCAAAAGGTGTACATGAGCCTGTTCCCTCCATACGCCAACTCTGCTGAGCCCATAAGGATACCAACTCCTTGGGGACCGCTTCCCAGCTTCGTCCCGGTCGAGACGTTCTGGTCAGGATATGGAATGGGCGCCGCGTTCATGATAGTGACCACTCTGCTTCTGTATGGACTGACGAAGAGGGAGATGAAGCTCAGCGTGGGCAAGGCTGCCGTGGCCGTGCTGCCTTGGATCGTCTACTTCGTGCTGTTGTTCGTGGGAAGTCTGAACATACCGGAGATCACGAGGGCTCTGGACGAATATCTGAGGAGAGGGATGACGTGGAGGTGTATGAATGGCTGAACATGTCATCTCCACCAAAAAGAAGATCTTCCTCGAGACTCCTAGGAAGTTCATGAGAGAGATACCCTGGGAGCCCTTCAGGAAGGTCTCCCTCTTCTTCTCCCTGTTGGCGTTCATAGGATCAATAGCAGCTACGGTGGCAACGAACAACCCGGCGTTCGAGTGGGGATGGTGGTGGATGTGGTTCGGGCTGTTCCTGACGTTCCTACCGATGATCCAAGGGAGGGTAGCCTGCGGGTGGTTCTGTCCGTACGCGGCCCTTCACGATCTCGTGTTCGCTAACCTCAAATATAGGAGGCTTAAGTGGCCCAAGAAACTAGCTGAACACAGATTTCTCGTTATGTTCGCCATTCTAGCGGTGTTGGGTACCATAGAGATCTTCTGGGAGTGGGACTTCTTCATATGGTACTGCAGGATCTTCCTAGTGCTGGCCGTAATATGGGGGCTGGTGTTCGAGCCCAGGGATTGGTGCAAGTACGTCTGTGTGCTGGGAGCTTACGCCCAGCTTTACGCTAGAATCAGGGTTTTCGGAGTGAGAGTTGATGAGAGCATGTGCCTCAGGTGCAGCCACTGCCTGTGCGACGACGTGTGTATAATAGGGGTCGACTGGACCAACGAGGTCATAGGGAAGGAGAAGTGGATAACCCCGGACTACTGCGTAGCGTGCATGAGATGTGCCAACACCTGTCCTGCTGGAGCTGTGTTCGCTTGGAGGGTACACTAAGCCCTCTCTTCTCTTTTTAGCTCAAATATAGCAAGTTTTTCGTCTGAACTTAGATCCTCAACTTCTTTAAGGGCCAGTTTCACGCCAAACTCCTCCGCAAAGTAGATCAAGTCCTCTATCCAGTCAACGACACCGCACGTGCAGACAAACGGCCCGCGGAACCTGACCTTGATCTCGCTTCCAGATACCTCCACCAGCTCAGCTGCCGCCTCTGGAGATCTCATCAGGTTATATCTCTGGATCACAGGCCTCAGATCACCAATCATCGCTGTGATCGTGTGCGGCCGGAATTTAAAGTTCACAGGAACCTCCAAAGTTCGGACGTTGGGACAGAGCAACAGCACTTGAAGACGCTCATCCTGTATTTCTCAACCAGATTGGCACGAGGATTGGCTATCCTGTCAAATCCTATCTCGACAGCGTGCTCATCTAGGACATCTTTGAGTCCGGAAGGTCTCATGCACCCCAAGGAGAGTGTGACGCTGGGGACAGATTTTCTGGCCTCCGATAGAGTGTTCTTGAGATCTTCGAGGCTCCAAGATAGCTTGGATCCAGGAGCTCCGGGAGTCGGTTTAAGCACTAGAACCACAACCTCGTCAGTCATCCTTGAGACCTCCCTCAGGTAGCTCAGGACGTCGGATGGAGAGCTTCCAGGCAATCCCAGTATGAAATGGGGAACGACCCTAACGATCTTCGAGAGCGAATCCATCCTATCGAGGTAGTCCTCGGGGGTGTAGTTGAGCTTCTTGATGTCCTTTATGGATTCTCTGCTCGTGAGAAACTCGAAGTCTATGAGGTCTATGAAGTCCTCAGCCCCCTCAAGGATTTTGGGATCGATCATGCCTGAGTGTAGAGAAATCAGCGCCCCGGTCATCTTTTTGATCCTCTTTATCGACTCTAGGAATGGTTCCACTGGGAGAGCTCCTCTCCGGTCGTATCCTCCGCTTATCAGGAAGCCCTCAACACCCCTCTCCCTCAGCTTCAGACATAGCTTTTCCAATATCTGAGGAGAGTTCGCCGGCAACATCTGCCTGAGGTAGAACCCCCTGCACATGTCGCAGTTCAGGGCGCAGTACGTCCCGGTGATTGATATCGATCTGAACTTCTCCCTAGGATGAAAGGCTAGAGACGGCATCGGAGAGCACCTCCTTCATCTCCCTGACCAGAGCCGGCCAATCCCTCTCGACGAGCTCGAGGGATGGGTAGTTGTACATGGGTCCGCGAGGCCTCTCGTTGTAGAAGGGTCTGTTGCAGTCAGGACATCCGCTCGTCAGCAGGGCTCTCTTGATCAGCTCCGGTTCTACGAACAACCTTTTTGGATCTATGCCCTCGTCCACTACGAACCGGATTATCTGGGCCCTCCTATATGCAAGCAGGTCTGGACTGCCGGTATTCAGCCGGATCCCCCTGACCGGGGTGAAGGCGAAGAGGGCGGTGGATGCCCCGATGGACCTTATGAGCTTCATCGTCTCTACAAGTTCCTCCATCCTCTCTCCCAGCCCGACTATGAGATGTACATGCACCTTTCCTCTTCCAAAGATGCTCACTCCGTCCTTTATGAAGTCAAGATAGGTGGCCCACGAGAACGGCTTGTTCATCAGATCAAAAACTCTCTCCGATGCAGCGTCGAGCCCAACACCGAGTCTCTCCACCCCCGCATCCTTCAGCTCCCTCAAAACATCCTTTTCCACTGGAGTTATCGCTAGGGATAGGGGAACTCCAGATTCAGACAGCTTTCTCACCACGCGGATGGACTCCTTTAAATATCCTGGCTTCAGAACCGTCTGAAAGCAGATCCTCTTAAACCTTCTCAAACCGGGGACTATCTCGTCCAGCTCAACTACGGGCCAAGTTATCCTAGAGAGCAGGTTCTTTGACGCCGAGCTTCTCGTCGACTGAGGACAGAACCTACATCCGGCTGAACATCCTGTCGAGGAGAACTGAAGCAGGTAAGCGGTCGTCGGAAGAGACTCTCGACTGATCCTGATGTCTCTCATTCCCAGGACGTGTAGCGTTCCCGAAGAAACCCTCACCTTCAAGCTCAAAGCCGGTCCAGGAATCTGGCAGATCTAGGACTTAACGCTTTGGGAGCCGATTTGAACCTCCTCACATTGATATGTCCGCTCCCCCGAAGGACCGTGGATAGTTCGTAATGTCTTTTAAGGGGGTTGGAGATCGGTCTCCTGAGAAGTTTATGGGGAGTCGGGGTGTCCCGCTGTTGAGAGTGCTTAGGGAGTTCGATCCATGGAAGGGCCGGCTGTGCACATGCCCCAAGAAGTTTTCTCTGAGCCCCTACACGGGATGTGCGCACTCGTGCCTGTACTGCTATACCTCAGCTTACATAAAGGAGGCTTTCAGACCGAGACCTAAGAGAGACTTCCTCAGGAGGCTCGAAGCGGATCTCGATGGGATGAAGCCCCGCTCCCTGATATGCATGAGCACGAGCTCAGATCCGTACACTCCTCCGGAGGAGGAGTTGGGGATCACCAGGAGGGCTATAAGGCTGATCCTCGAGAGGGGGATGTGCCTCCTGGTTATGACCAAATCAGACCTCGTCGTGAGAGATCTCGACGTTCTCTCTGACCGATGCGCTGTCAGCATCACGGTAACCACGCTAGATGACCGCCTGGCCAGCATAATGGAGCCGAGAGCGCCTCGTCCCCTGAAGAGGATCAAAGCCCTGGAGAAAGCTGGAGAGTTGGGAGTGCCCACAATTTTAAGACTTGACCCGATAATACCTGGTGTGAACGACGATCCTCGGTCAATAAAGGAGGTTCTGGACGCCGCTGAGAGTGCAGGGGTCAGACACGTTGTCTCCTCCACTTATAAGGTCAGGCCCGACAACATGAGAAGGATGTCCGTTCTTCCCGTTAGGTGGGAGCTCTACGATCTGGGTGAGACGATATCGGGGTATAGATACCTTCCCAAGCCCATCAGGATGAAGATCTTGGGGATGGTCAGGGAGGAAGTCCTGAAGATGGGCATGACATTTGCCGTGTGCAGGGAGGGGCTGCCCCTCAACAGTCCTGGGGTCCACTGCGACGGGTCCCACCTGATCTCGGGGTGATGGAGTTGGACGGGATGGAGAGGCTGATCTCCGACGTGAAGAAGCTCAAAAACAGCGAGGTCTCTCGCCTGGTGAAGGCTAGGATGGCTGAGTTCAAGAGGAAAGGGGAGGCCTCGGAGGAGGAGATCTTTAAAGAGCTCTGTTTCTGTCTGCTGACAGCTAACTTCAGTGCAGAAGGAGGAATTAGGATTCAAAATGCCTTGGATGACGGATTTATCTGTCTCCCCGAGGAGGAGCTGGCGAACAGGCTGAGGGAGCTCGGACACAGGTACCCCAGGGCGAGGGCCAAGTACATAGTCGAGGCGAGGAAGCTTTTGGGGAGGTTGAAGTCGGAGATTTCGAGAAGAGATCCTCTATCTCTCAGGGAGTGGCTCGTCAAGAACGTAAGAGGTCTCGGATACAAGGAGGCCAGTCACTTCCTCAGGAACATAGGCTTCGAGGATCTGGCGATAATAGATTTTCATATACTAGATTTATTAGAAAGATACGGAATTGTAGAAAAACCGAAAACGCTGACTAAGAGGAGATATCTTGAGATAGAGAATAAGCTTAGGAAAATTGCTAAGCGCTCTGAGACCAGTCTGGGGGAGCTGGATCTGTACTTATGGTACCTAGAAACGGGAAAAATCTTGAAATAAACTTGTGAATAGTGTCCATTTTTATTCACGAAATCCTACTAAAACCTCGAGAAAGTCTTGCGAGGACAAAGGGTTTTCCTAATAACATTCACGGATTAAATTTAATTTATTACAAAAACATAAATAAGGAAAACTAATAACTTAGCAGCAACCCGCCGTTCTGAAGAAGAGCGGAGGGTTCTGGGTGAGTGCTGCTGATCAAATGGTGTTCAGAGAAGGGATACTTCTGATGAACGATGTACCGGTGATAATAGTTACTAGAAAGTTCATAGTGGATATACAGACAGCTATCGAGAAGATATCCGGAATTACTGGAGCAAAGGCATTGCTCTATAGAATAGGTTTCAAATCTGCTGTCAGCTTAGCAGAGATCTTAAGAAAGAGACACAAAATGCAGGGAGAGGATCTCTTCATGAAGATAATCGATGTTGTCAGCCGTGTTGGATGGGGGTCCTTCAAGCCGATATCTATGGAGAAGGATAGAATCGTTATACGCGTACACCACAGCTATGGAGAAGAATTTGGTAACGTTGGCAGAGATGTCTGCTATATATGGCAGGGAGGGATAGCTGGAGCAGCCAATGCTGCTTTTGGATGGAAAGTGAGGGGAAAGGAAACCAAATGTGTCGGCAGGGGAGATCCGTACTGCGAGTTCGTCGCGGAGCCGTCGTGAATATTACTAATAGTTGGAATATGTATTTTATAAGGAATCTTCAGTTCTCAACTCTCAATCACCGAGAGGTGGTGGTCATGAACCTGAGACAGAAGGTTATAGTGGTCGTTTTCTCGATGCTGCTTAGCTTGACAGCGAGGGTGCTGTCCGATGCCCTCCACATACCTGGCTACTACGACTCCCTAGGGGTGATCACATCCACTGCCTC
>CAZGKA010000013.1:0-3708 GCA_964525965.1 uncultured Nitrososphaerota archaeon | reverse complement strand
TCGCTCAAGAGGAGGCTTGGCGTTAGGACGGCCATAGTGGTTCCTTCAGCCCTGTCAATACCTCTGTTGGCTGGTATTCCGTTCGCGCCCAGCTTTCCCGTAGCTGCAGCCCTGTACATTCCTAGGAGCGCATTGATGAATTTATCGAGCCCCTTGCTCTGGTCGTTGATAATGAGGTTCACGTCGAGCGAGGACAGAGGTACAACTAACGCCATAGGTGAGCTCTTCTTCGACGCCCCCTCCTCGATCACAAGCCAGCTTGGAGGATATGTCATGGACAATATCTCGGTGGATCTTCCAATATTCGTGACCGTGATCTTCTACGCAGCGTACACGGCATGGCTTCTCAAAGTCCTTCCATCTGAATCTGATGAGCTGACATAACGGGTTTTGAAGATTAACATTGAGATTTCAGGGAGGAGCAGGACCGAGTCCATATCCCAAAAAGATCACTTACTACTTGAGGTCCTCTCAATAGTTGCTGAGAAGTGGAAAGGAGAGGAGCTGAGGGCATATTCAAAGTATTAGCGGAACACAAAGTCCACAGAGGGTTAAAGTCTTTGAGCTGGCCCGCTCGGGACTCCTAAGCAGCTCCAGCCTCGTCCAGCAGCCCGTCTAATGAATTTTTAAGAATCCGAAGGCTCCACCTCCCGGAGTGCAATGACTCTCAGACTGGACAAAGGTCTTCTAGGGGTTTTCGTGATAGTAGTTGCTGTCTTTTGTGTCCTCATGACCAAATCCTTCTCGACTCCCTACCTATACGGGATCGACGGCCCCTACTATCAGGTGCAGGTCTCCTACATACTTAAGCACGGATGCCTGAAGTACAGCGATCCTCCTCTGGCCTTCTACATCTTGACGCTTTTCTCCCTAGTCCTAGGAGATGTTGTGTCGGGGATAAAGGTGGGAAGCATCCTGATTCCTCTCTTAGGGGCCTTTCCAATCTATCTCTTGGTCAAGGACATCACGGATGATCTGGGAGGCCTCATAGCATCCACCTTCTACGTGATCTCTCCCTTTCTCATCAGGCTCAGTTTTGATCTCATAAAGAACGCCATGGGCCTATTCTTCCTCTCCCTCACGATGTTCTTCACCTACAAAATGTTTAAGGAGGAGAATATCAGGTACTCCCTCGCCTCGTGCGTATCTCTGATCCTGACTGGGCTCACGCATGTGCTGGACTTCGGCCTAGGATTGGTCTTCGTCCTTTTCCTCACGATCACCTATTTTAAGAGGAAAAACTACGTTTTAATGCCAGCGATAACGGGACTGGCCCTCCTGGGGGCAGGATTTCTCTACACCGGGGTGATGGGGGGAGACCCCTACAAGGGAGTGGCCTTCCTGGAGATGCTGATCTCTGGGACTGGAAGAAGGTTTGTTCCGCCTTCGGGACCCATAGTCCTGCCGATCGCCGTTGGAGCCGCGGGTCTGCTCACCTCCATCGCATCAGAAGGGTTGGAGAAACGTGTCCTGATGGCGCTCTCCCTTCTGCTCATAGCGATGAACCTGCCCATCAACCCGGGATCGTTCCTCTGGAGGTTCGACCTGATGACCGCTGTCCTGGCGCCGCCGGTGCTGGGAATAATCTTGGGGAAGGTGAACAACCCCCTGCTCTCGGTGGTCCTGACGGTGCTTCTGCTGGGACTCGTCTTTCCGCAGTTCATCGCTCAACTGCAGGCGATAAGAACCAGCGTTCCTCCAGCAGGCATCGAAGAGCTGAAAACCGTGCTCTCCAAGATCCCGAACGATTCTTGTGTCGTTGTTCCCAGGACCGGGCTCAGGTATTGGGTCGAGACCATGAGGGAGGACGTCTTCAGATCCATCGACGGCACACCGCCGGGCTGCCCTGTGGTGCTGATAGTGATGAAGGGCAGGCATCATCCTCCTGTCCCTCCACAGGCAAGCCCGTTGATGATTGGAAGGTTCATCGACGTTTACATCCTTCCTCCCAAGCCAACTTAATTGGCTTCAGAACGCTTTTTGAGTGTTCCGGCTTTAAGGTACGGATCACTCATCACCCGTCCTGCACGAAGAAGTTTTCAGCAACACTTCCTTCATTGGTTACGCACAAGAATGATGCCGGACGAGATCCCAGAGAAACGCCTGATTGCCACGCTGAGGAGGAGAATGTCAGCGACGAGTTGTAATTTGATGGCTGACAGCCGCACGGAAATCTGTTGATCTCGCCATGAAAGGCTTTATGGAGGGTATAAACACGGATGCAATTTTAGGGAAAAGTAAAATGGGATTGAAGGGTTAGATGGGCTCCTTCTTGTTCGTAAGGAGAATCATTGCCGTCGAGAATATCAACAGCTCCACCAACAGCAGATCCTCGGATCTCAGCGGGAAGTTCACGCCAAGCACCCATCTGAGGAATAGAGGCACTAAGGACACTGCTGTGAGGACCCCTGCCACTATTAGGTCTATGAGGAGCATTATCAGGGTCCAGCCCTGCCCCAACGTCTGCCTAGACCAGGAAGCCATCTCCTTGGGGAGCTTCATGAGGATCAGGTAGGAGTCCAAGAACAGGAATCCAAGCGATGACAGGAAGAAAGTCAGGGCGATCTTAGCCCCTATGATGGGAGTGTTTATCATCAGGAGGAAGTACACCAAGGAGATGGGGGCCGCGAGGATGGCTAAGGCCAGCGCTTTGGAGCGAACAACACTCCCCTTCGTTATCGGAAGCAAGTAAAGGAACCTGGAGTCACCTCCCTCTGCCAAGTAAAGATTTCCAACGGCGGATCCCACGGCCGTGCCCATCCAAGGCATGAGGAACAGCACCAACGAGTACAGCTTATGCACAGATCCGAAGAAGAAGGGTGATGCGGCGAACAGAGGCACGAAGAACACGTATATGGTCGATGCCAACATCCTAGAGTTTCTTATGAGGAGCTTAAGATCTTTGAAGACTGGAGCGGGTAGAGGACCGCTCCAAAGCCTCCATTGAAGCTTCACCTTTGCTGCCGGCTTTATGACCAGCATCTCGACTGAGAGGGCCTTCCAGAACCTGTCCGTGCCCGCCCTGAACAGAAGTATTGAGAAGGCGAGGAACACTAGGGACGAAGCCATACCCATCAGATTTCCTGTAGAGGCAGACCCGAAAGAGAACGGAGGAATTACCTCAAGGATCTTGAGGTTTTCAGGAACCCTGAAGCCTGAGTGGGGTGAGTAGGAGAACGAGGAGCCCAACGAGTTATTTACGATCATGAATATGAAGCCGAAGCTCATGATGGCCAGCCAGGCCAAGGTGCTCAGGATTCTGGAGAGAGGCCTTCCGGACAGCCTAGGAACCACGGAGCCTGCGAGATATCCGACTCCAACCGATAGGAAGAACAGAGAGGCTGCTTCAAGGAATCCCCACAGGATCAGGGAGTAGTTCGATGCCAGGAAGGCTCCCACCACAGCCGCCGGGAGGACCATGAAGAAGAGCCCGATACCTCCCCAGTAGAAGACTATGAAGAGCAGAGCCTTCCTTATCTCCCCCTCCTCAATGGGGAGATAAGTCAAGGGATCCAGAAGCTTGTCAGACACCACGTTCTGGAGAGCAGGGGCTGTGGTTATGACTCCGAAGAACAGCTCCATGAGCCCGATGAACCCCAGGCCTATGGTCGGGCTCAGGACCATCGTGTAGCTGAACATGACGGAGAACATCGAGAAGAACACTATGGTCAGTAGATTTGACTTCAGCAGGCTCCCAGCTCCAAACGA
>CAZGKA010000012.1:0-2889 GCA_964525965.1 uncultured Nitrososphaerota archaeon | reverse complement strand
AAAACGGAGCTCACCATCTTACCCAGCTTGAGAAGGGCGCTTCCAACGGACCCCTTCTCCAACTTCTCTAGGTATTTCGTGGAAGCGATGGTGTAGGGAACCATCTGGTAGAGGAGGCTCGTGTAAAGGATGACCTCTCCTCCCTTTGGGAGGTTGAGATCTTTAGCCCAACCGCTGGCCGCATCGCTTGGGATGGAGATGGGGGATCCCTTTTTGAGGGTGTTCCCAACGACCATACTCAACACATCTCTAATAGGCAGAGGCAAACTCCTCACCCCTTATGCTCGAATTTGTGAGTTGAGATTGCTTTTAAAAATTAGGGAAAACGTGCAAAAATTGAATTGCTGAAGTGGATCTCATTTAATTCTCAAAACGATCTGACAAATTTCGTACAAAAATCCGGCAGTCCCAAGATATAGTGGTTCAATCAGCTTGGAGACCGATCCTTTTGAGGGTCCTATAGAGGGCGTCCGGGTCGTGGGCATACAGGTTGATTATGGTCATCCACTTGCTCTTTATGGAGATCAGGTTTCTCTCCCTATTGATCAGGACTTTAAGCTTGTCATCTATTCTGAGCCGCCTCCCCCTGTAAACTATCTGATCATCGAGTATGCAATACTCATCCGGAGTCGGCACGACGACCTTGGGGACGAGTCCCGACGTGATCACTATCCAGGCCAAGAACAGCCCCGGTATCCAGAAGAAGTAGGCTGCGATTAGGGAAACAGCTATGTACGTGGCAGCCAGCAGGACTCCCCTGATGACCCTGTGCTTCCTGTCCCTTCTCTTCAGGTCCGAGACGAAGTCATAATATCTACAGGTCACTTGACCCGCTTTCCCCGGTTCCGACATTGACATCCCTTGCTTCCTTGATCTGCGACTTCCTTCTTATAAAAGAGATCCTGCGTTCCCTCGTGATAAAGAGGTTTTTGGCGGATCACTAATCATCAAAATAAACAAAATCCTGCGGAGTTCTATGAGAATTCTAGGGAGGTCGCCAAGATCTATGTCTCTAAAAAACACGTTAAGTGCGGGGCATAGAATTCCCCATTGGACCGTGCTTGATGAAAATATGTGACGAAAAGTCGGTTATTGTTTAAGAAGTAGATCAATCAGCGTTAAGTTTAACTTATCTTCATTCTGCGAGCTACCACCGGGTAAAAAGATGTTGATGCCCGTCGTGATGTTCATAGTTGGTACCTTGATAACCATGGTCGCCTCCATCCTCTTCACGAACGCCATAGAACATGTAGGAGATGTGATGAACTGGTCAGAATCGTTCACGGGTGCTATAATAGCGCCTTTGTTCACGTCCATACCGGAGCTGACCATAGTTCTCGTCGCTATCTTTGTTCACGGTGGAACTGCAGGCCAAGAGATCGGAATAGGAACGATATTCGGTCAACCTTTCATGACAAGCTCCTTATCCTACGCTCTCGTTCTGCTGGCAATGATTTTAGGCTACAAGGTTGGAAAGAGAAAGGATCTCCACATCTACGTGGACAAAAGGCTGGCCATACCCTTCATATTCACAGTAGTGTTCTTCCCAATAGTTCTTGTTCCTGGAGTTATTCACGGGTTCTTCGTGGACGTCCTCTTCTCACTCCTGTTCTTAGGAGGGTACTTCTACTACGCCTGGCTCATGTACAAGAGCAGAGTGGCTGAAATAGAGCTTGAGGCCGAGCTGGAGGCTGCAGGAGAGGAGGCACTTTATCTAGGTAAGTATCTCGGAGAAAAACTGGCTTGTCTCGTTCAACTAATTCTGGCGGTGATCGGACTATACTACGGATCGGAGATGCTGGTAAAGTCAATAGACATGATATCGAGGATTCTTCAAGTAAGTCCCCTCGGAGCGGCCCTGATCCTAGCTCCCGCAGCGACAGCGATACCGGAAACCATGACCGCCATAATATGGGGCTACCATGGGAAGGACACCTTCGCCATAGCGTCACTGGTGGGTGAGAGGATCCTGTACTCCACCTTCTACCCGGCCATAGGGATACTGATAACAGACTGGATCTTGGACATATACGCCTACCTCAGCGTCTTTGTGACGACTCTCGTGTCCCTAGTCCTGATACCGTACATAAGGAGGGGCAAGATCCCATCGATAATACTCGCTTCCGGCTTTGTGTTCTTCGTGCTCTACGCGGCGTTCGTCTTCCTCCACTCGATGTTCTTCCAACCACCCTAAAGGTCCAGGTCGTTCACCGGAGCTCTCTCCCTCAGAACCTTTTTATCTCTCTAGAACCAGCTTCTCCCCTAGAACTAGGAGATCTTTCCTGTCAATGGCTCCTAATAGAGCTAAGATCTCATCTAGGAGCATCTCCTTACCATTGAACGTGGGTAAACGCACTTTCCTGAGCTCAACTCTTCCAAACTTGCCCTTGGCCATCGAGATGAGGGAGATGTCCATCTCCGTGATGCGCAGAACGCCAACCTCGGCATCGGCGAAGGAGGCTATCGAGATGGATCCGCCCTCCACCTCTATGGAGAAGGGTTTTATCTCCTTGATCCTCGCGGACTTGTCGTTAAAGACGATCTCCTCATCCGTGAACCTGACGTCCGAACCACAGATCCGCCCTCCGTCGAGGGACACCTCCTTGGACCTCATCCCCGAGAAGTTAGCGACATCCATCCTAGAGCCTCGCACGTGGAGGACGTCTATCTCGGACCAGAGGGTGTAGAACTGCCTGATCATTGTGTTCTCGATGGAGATCCTCTCAACGGAAGCCCCTGAAAGGTTCAGCCTGGTGAGCTCACAGCCGTGCAATCTGAACTCGCCGATCTCAGCGTCCGAAAGATCGAGCCCTCTCATCTTACAGTTTTCTATCTCGAGAAAACCGATCTTTGCCTGTGAAAAATGCATGTTGACGTTTAAGGTTCTTT
>CAZGKA010000011.1:0-6907 GCA_964525965.1 uncultured Nitrososphaerota archaeon | reverse complement strand
CTCGTGGGTATAAGCTTGGACGTGGGCGAGCCGTTTCCCGATACTCCAGATAAGTGCGTTTTTGTCTCGAACGTGGAGCTTCTTCCGCTGGCATCCCCGAACTTCGAACCAGGTCCTCCGGACGAGTACTCCATAGAGCTAGCAAGGGTTGTAGACAGGGCCTTTAGGAGCGCTAACGCAATAGACTTCGAGAAGCTGGTCATAGAACCAGGAAAGCTTGTATACACAATATTCCTAGACATGTACGTTCTAGATCACAAGGGGAACTTGGCGGATGCTCTGACCATGGCCTCGCTGGTGGCTCTCATGCGAACCAAGGTGCCAAAGATAGAACTTGATCTTGAGGGCAATGTAGTCGTAAAGGAGGAGTTCTTCCCAATGCCTGTCATAAACAAGCCTATAAGCTTTACCTTTGTTAAGATAGGAGATTACCTGCTGCTGGATCCCAGCCTCGAGGAGGAGACCATAGCTGACTCCATGATAACTCTGGCCGTTGACGACCAGGGGAGGATATGTTCCATACAACTCAGGAAGGGGTACTTCACGGACGATGAAATTAAAAAGGCCTACGAGATAGCAAGGGAGAAGATGAGAGAGGTAAGGTCAAAGCTTGAGGAGGTGGTGTAATGGCCAAGAAGGGAGTCCCAAGGGCCAAACTGAGCACTCCCAAGTACGGGATAAAGCTCAGGAGGAGAGCTGAGAAAGTTCTTGCGAAGAGCAAGGCAATTTACAGGTGTCCAAACTGCGGCAAAGTCGCTGTTAGAAGGAAATTCCTAGGTGTCTGGAAGTGTAGAAAATGCGGGTATGAGTTCGCCGGTGGGGCGTGGGAGCCTTTCACTCCACTGGCTGCTCACGCTGAAAGATCGCTTGAGTGAGGGCTAGAGCTTGATAATAATAACATCATCTCGAAGGCCCTCGCAGCGCACCAGATCCTTCATGAAGGACCTCGCCAGAGCTCTTCCGGAAGCTAAAAGAATAAATCGCGGGAAAAGCTCGATATCAGACTTAGCTGAGAAAGCGTACTCGTTGGGAGCATCCCGCGTGGTCATAGTTGATCAGATAAAGGGAAACCCCTCAAGACTTAGATTTCTGAACACATCCTCTCGCCCTCCTCAATGGGAGAAAAGCGTCCTCTTGGGAGGAGTGGCCCTTCACAGGGAAATAACAAGAAAGAGATTCCCGAGCGTAGATTCCTCTATTGTAGCTTTTTCAGATGAAAGCTTGGCTCTTCTTGCGGAGGCGTTGTCCCGAGGGTTTTCCCTTCCAATAGCTGAGGAGGCGAGATCTCTCAGCGACGAGGAGCTCTTGGCCCACGACTCCATCTTATTTTTGTATATTAGAGGGCAGAAAAGAGCAGCCTCGTTCTTCCTTCCAGATACTGGAGAGGAGGTAGGTCCGCGACTATATCTGAGGGGTATTCATGAGGTGTAGGGCTTTCTTAGAGATAGAGGGACCAATGGTCCCCTTAATTAAAAGATCTATAGAGCCGGACCTCCCCGAAAACATATCTTTAGAGCTGAAGAACGGAACCCTCTTGGTGAAGATACAGGCAGACCGAATATCCAGATTGAGGGCCCTAGTAAACAGCGTTCTCAGAATGGTTCAGGTTCTCTCAGATATATATGATGAAATGAAAAACCTTCAGTAAGATATTTAAGTATGAGCTCGGACTTCATCGGAGAAGAAGGACGGGCCGGTGGTCTAGTGGCTATGACGCCGCCTTGACGAGGCGGAGGTCGTGGGTTCGAGTCCCACCCGGCCCATTATCTCCCAATCTATCAGGTCAACTATAACCATGTCTCCGTCCTTAAGAGAGAGCTCCTCCCTTATGCTGTTTTGCCATACCACCTCGAGAACTCTGTAGTTGTAATGCCCTCTCTCGGGAAACACTGCGTGGCACCTCAGTTTTCCATTAAGCACCACAGGATATACTCTCACACTTCCGAAGGTTCTGTCCTTAGTCGAGAATCCGGGAATTATGACGGGTTTGACCTCTGAAGTCCACTCTAAAATCTTAAGGACGTGACTTTCCGACTTTATCCTCAAGTTGAGCGTGCCGGGAAAAGGTACATACCCAAGAACCTTCACAAAGCCGGATTTATATCCATCTAAAGACATGTAGTAAGAACCCTCTCCCAGTCCGCTCACGACCTCACCGGCAACTCTTTTAACAGACAGGGGGGCCCTCATTCTCTCGCAAAGCGTGTAGAGGACTTTTATTCCTTCGCTGGTTAGCATATACGACTGTTTTCTCCCTTCTCCCAATCTTTCCACGTAACCTAAGCTAACTGCTCTGTTTATCCATCGTGACACGGTAGGCCTCGAAACATCCAAAGATTTGGCGAGTTCTGATGATCCTATAAGTCTTCTTCCACCTCCAAGTCTGGCCATAGTCACTAACAGCAGGAGAACCTTGGAATCCAGTCTGTCCTCCCTCAATGAATATCCACAGGGTCCTGATAGCTATTTTTTATAAATCCGAGCGGGGCATGAAATAAGAATTAGGTGGGCTGAATAGGGAACAAGGCGTCGATACCTGAGTCGGTCAAAGCTCTGATGAGAAAGCAGGGCTACAAGATAATACTGAATCACTCTGCTCTAAAGCCCTGTTATTGGTTCAGAAAGGCGATTATGCACGGTAAGACCTGTTATAAGCACAGGTTCTTCGGCATACCCAGCTGGAGATGCATACAGATGACTCCTGCTGCAGCCTACTGTAACTTCCAGTGTCTCCACTGCTGGAGGATAAACGCGAGCGACCTTCCTCCGGAGATGAGGTGGCAGGAGATACCCTCCGAAGACCTAGACTGGGATGAACCACGGAAGATAGTTGAGGAGAGCATAAGGATTCAGAGAACAATAATCCAGGGATACAAAGGTGTGAAGGTGTTCAGGGACAGCTGGTTGAAGGAGGCGGAGGATCCCAAACATGCCGCCATCTCGCTGACAGGAGAGCCGATGCTGTACCCCAAAATAGGAGAACTCGTCAGGGAGTACAAGAGCCGAGGTATGACCACGTTCATCGTGACGAACGGCTCACTACCCGAGAGACTGGAAAACATATCCTGCGAACCCACTCAACTATATGTCACGGTGAACGCGCCGAACAAAACTGTTTTCAACAGGATAGCCAGACCTATGATAAAAGGAGCTTGGGAGAAAGTTCTAGAAACATTATCCCTGATAAACTCCCTGTCAATTCCTGTGGTCATGAGGATAACCGTGATAAAGGGCATAAATTCGCATCTAGCTCGGGAATTTGCTCCCCTGGTCCGCAGGTTTGAACCCACTTACGTGGAGCCGAAGGGATACAGCTATGTGGGCTACTCCAGAAGGAGGCTTTCGAGGGCGAACTCGCCAACCCACTCGGATGTTAGGAAATTTGCTGAGGAACTCGCCGAAGTGACCGGGTACGAAATACTCGACGAGCAACCGGAAAGCAAGGTGGTCCTCCTCTCGAGGCTCGAGTCTCCTATAAGGTTCTATTGAACTAGGGCTCGAACAGTTAAATTTTAGCGGTCTGAACTGTCCTCGATGAGGCTAGTCATACTTCTGGGAGGGACGGTCTTCAACGAAGCTGTTGAAAGAGGCGATGTCTCTCTAATAAACAAGTACGTAAACGTGCTGAAAGAAATCTCCAGTTCCAACAAAGTGGTTGTCGTTGCCGGCGGAGGAAGAACGGCCAGGAGATACATAGAGTTGGCCTACAACTTAAAAGCTCCGGATAGTCTCTTGGACGATATAGGAATCGCCGCCACTAGGATAAACGCGTTGCTTCTGGTTTCCGGACTCATCGACGTGGCGTATCCTCGGGTCCCCCGGTCCTATCAGGAGGTGGTCTCGGCCCTGTCGTCCCACAACTTGGTGATAGCCGGGGGGATGGTGGCCGGTCAATCCACCGATGCCGTGGCAGCGGTCATCGCGGAGTACATTCGTGCTCAGCTTCTCATCAAAATGACCGGTGCGGATGCAATCTACTCCGACGATCCAAAAAAGAACCCTAACGCCATCAGATATAGTGAGATAACAGTAGATGCACTAGAAAAGCTGGTTTTATCGCACAAGTTTGAGCCTGGAAAGTACGAGCTTTTCGACCTGGTGGCTCTGAGGGTAGTGAGAAGGTCTAAGATTCCTGTCGTGGTGACCACCGCCTTCTCACCCGAAAACATATTTAGGATCCTGAGGGGGGAGAAGGTTGGTACCCTAGTGAAGGTGAGTTGAGGAATGCTGAGAAGCCCCACGGTCTATGGTCGGAAGAGGAGGAGACCGAGGGTCCCCTTCTCACTCAAGGCTGCGGTAATGGAGATAATATTCGGGCTTATCTTCACTGTGTTCACTTTTCCAATATCCCTCTTGATAGCGACTTTCAGCGTCTGGGTCTCCAAGATGTGGATGGTGCCTGCCTCCGAAGCCATGCGAAACTTTCTCATGTTCCTAGCACTTGTGCAGGGTCTCTTCACCATAATTCCTGTCTATCATAGACAGTTCCTGAGGGCCATAACCTCGGTTGCCCTAGCGGCCGTCCTGGCCTACGCTCTCCTGTACACATTCGGGTTCAATCCCTTGGCGTTCTTCGGTTACTAATCAGATCTCTGGTTTGAGTCGATCATGATAAAGAATCAGAGAAGTTAAGAAGAGTGCTCCGGCCGGGATTTGAACCCGGGTCTGGGGCTCGAGAGGCCCCTATGCTTGGCCGGGCTACACCACCGGAGCCCATCCACTAAGTGATCTCGCATGTATATAAACATGCTCCTCGATTCCCCCAAGGTGGATAAAGGGACATGATAGTGATATCTGGCGTCCCCGGCAGTGGAAAGACCTACTTCGCTCGACTTCTATCTAAGGAACTAAACTTTGATTATCTCTCCATTACGCGCCTCGTCCAAGAAAGAAAGAACGTTCTCTCTTCTGGGTTTGATGAACGAAGGGAATCTCTCATAGTGAACGATGAGGCTCTTCTCGATGAGCTGAGGAAGTTTCCTTTAGATCATCTGGTCGTCGAGTCAATTTCTCCCTCGCTCTTGGAAGGGCTCCCGGTTCAGGTCGTTGTGATAGTTAGGTGTCCGATAAGGGAGCTATTTTTAAGGCTAAGAAGGAGAGGATATCCCCCTCAAAAAATCTTGGAGAACCTAGAAGCTGAACTTCTCGATGTTCCCCTGATAGAAGCTCTGAACTCCTTTGGGGAGGATTTCGTGGTTGAGGTGGATACCACTTCCTCTGTGGACAAGTCCCTAGATTTGGTGCGCTCTGTCCTTGATGGAAAAATTAGACCACCGATTTTTCTCCCTAAAGATAAGGACACCGAGTTCTCCGAATATGAAGAGATCCTGAAATCCTTAAGAGAATGAGACCGGTCTAGTCCTTCCCTTCGAGATCTGATTACCATGTACGAGCACGAATTCTCCCGGTCTCAGCCCCCACAGCAGGCTCGCATTCTTCTTATCACCACCAATTAGACTCTTTAGGAACTCAACGTCCCTCGGCTCTCCCGCCCTGTGGAGAACCTTAACGGACGTGTTCTGAACTATGTACCGGGAGATCTTGCTGGGCGACTGGACTATGCATATGAGCGATATTCCATATTTTCTCATTTCAGAGAAGAGCTTTTCACCCATCGTCAACCCACTTCCCTCCTTAAAGGCTGGCAGGCATTTGTCTGCCTCCTCTATGACCAGAACCACCCTTGGAGTCTTAGAAAATCCCTTGGACTTGTACATCCTGTACATCCTTCGCAGGAAGAAGTGAACGTAGAGGAGCCTGCCCGTCTCCGCGGAAACATCATCCAGTTCTATGGACACCGGGGAGCTGATTTCATGGACAAGACCTGTTCCGTCGCACGATATGAGGGAAGACAAGGGCTCCTCTCTGAGCAAGAAGATTTTTCTCAGAAGAGCTGATTTAGCTTCTCCCTCCGAAGGAGTTTTGATCTCTATTTCAGCGATCTCCTCATAGAGATCATCTATAGAGGGAGTCCCTCCTAGCCGAACAGCCTTGGTCCTCAACCTTCCAAGTGCGGTCAGCAACATGAACTCCTGAGCTGGGGTTAGATCCAGGATGGTCTTGAACGCATCCACGAAGTAATAAAGCTCCTCGCCGTTCGGTTCGTTTATGCCCTCAAGTATGTTTATGGAGTAGCTGTAACAGCCCTCCTCCTTGGCCAGGATACTTCCGTTAACCTTCTCCATGAGATCCCCGTACTCGTTATGAAAGTCCAGCACGATGAATGGTACCCCATACAGGGCCCAGAGCTCGTATAGGATCCTCTTCACAGTGGTCGTCTTTCCGGATCCCGTAGCGCCGGTCACCAGAACATGGCCAGCAATGTCGCTGAGGGATATACAAGCCCCCTCGTCTAGGCACACAGCAGCCTCTCCTACCTCAGCTCCATGCGGGACGGACATCTTAGTTGTAAAGGATCTCCCGACGATTGTTGAGGGAGGAACTGTGTTAGCAAGCTCTTCAAGAAGAGACGGATCCATCTTGGCTGTTTCGACGGAGAATTCGTCCCCGAGAACCCTCTTAAGGATCCTAAAAGAGCTTATTAAGGACTCCTTAGCTAGATGAAGGTCTCCCTCCTTAATTCTCTTGAACAGCGCTCCTTTATAGGAAGATCTAAGCCCCCCGAAGCTGCAGGGAGAGGCGCTCACTATTAAGGACAAACCCACTCCGAGATCCGACAGGTATCTCATGACCGCTCCCAGATCTATCAGAGCCCCCTCTTTGAGAGGAGTTATGCTCACGGGCATGGCCGCCAATCCAGCACCTCTGCTCGGGACGACGAAGACCCCGTCGGATATCTCCAACACCTCGGCCCTGAACCCTAGAAGTCTCCTCCTTACAATCACAAAAGCCGCGCCGATAACGATCAGTAGCATGAGCAGGATCAGCGAGCTGATGATGCTCACTC
>CAZGKA010000010.1:0-9808 GCA_964525965.1 uncultured Nitrososphaerota archaeon | reverse complement strand
TTACGCCTATGATAAGCTCAATCAGCAGCTTCACAATGTAGATATGGCTCTAGCCAGAGCTATAGCCGCAAGAAAGAAGCTTGAGTTCACTAGGAACCGTCTGCAGGAGAGGATAAAGGATCTTGAAGAGAGCGCTAAGAGAGCGATACAGCTCGGAAGGGAGGATCTCGCCAGAAAAGCCCTGGAGAGGAAGATTGTACTGGAAAGAGAGCTTGAAAGCATAAACAAGAGAATAGAAGAGATGAAATCCGAGGAGGAAGGTCTCAAAGATGCTAGGGAGAAGCTGAGATCTCAAGTGGAGTTGTTTAGGGCAAAGAAAGAGCAGCTCAAGGCGGAATATGAGGTCAGCAAGGCTCAGGTGGAAGTTAAGGAGATGATATCCGGACTCGGTGATAGTGTTGCTTCGGTCTCGGAGATGATAGAGCGCGCCGAGAAGAAGATAGATGATCTTAAAGCCAGATCTGCGGCTCTCGATGAGGTAGTTGCCGTAGGAGGGGATTTAGATCTCCTCCAAGATGAGGAGAAGAGTGAGATAGAGAGAGAGCTTGACAAGATCTCCTTACCCCAACAAGTCGAGGAGGAGCTCGCTAAACTCAAGCAAACTGTGAAAGGCTGAGGAGAGGGCTTATCCCCCCAGCTAAAGGGGATGATGCTGTGAGGGCACTGCAAATATTGCTTTACGTGATATCCGCTGTAGCCATCTTTTTGGGCTTTATGTTCCTGATAGCTTCTGTTTACGCTGCTTCGAGAATACTTGTGGGGCTTGCTTTTTTGTTTGGAGGAGGTCTGTGCATTCTCTGGGCTAACAAGATGGGAAGAGGTGCTGTTGAGAGAAGAAAACTAGAGTCCGCAGTTTTAAGCCTAGCTAAGGATAGAGGAGGAAAGCTTACGGTGGCTGAGGTATCGGCTGAGCTGGGAATTCCGGTGGATCTAGCCAAGCAAGTGTTGAGCTCCTTGGAGAGAGAGGGTCTAGCTTATTTAGACTTTGAGGAGATTGATAGGGAAGGGATTGATGTTTACAAGTTTCCAGGAGTGCTGGAGGAGGACTGAAAGTCTCTCTTTAGGGAGGTTAAGAAGAAGGGCCTCAAGTTATCTTACTTCCGGGGGGAACTTCTCGGTCAACTGTGAGGAGAACGGGTTTTCCATCCACGACTGCGGCTAGGAGCATCCCCTGAGACCATTCTCCTCTTATTTTCTTGGGCTTTAAGTTGGCCACCACAACTATCTGCCTGCCCACAAGGTCTTCAGGGCTGTAGACCTCAGCTATGCCCGCTATGAGCTGTCTTTTTTCCGAACCCAGGTCAACCACGAGCTTAAGCAACTTCTGAGTACCCTCAACGCGTTCCGCTCTTTCGACCTTAGCCACCCGGAGGTCGATCTTTTTAAAGACATCGATGTCTACGTAATTCATGAAGGAACCTCCCGCTCGGTAAGTTAATAAACCGCGGCGGGGGGATCTATAAAAAGTAACCCCCTAGAGAGGAGGAGGTCTCTTTAGGAGGTCTCGCAAAGGTGTTCTGAAAATGTCGAAGATCTCGATAAGGGTTCTAGGAGCCAACACCGAGGTTGGCAGGAGCGCTATAATGGTACAGGCTGGAGATAAGAGAATACTTCTAGACTACGGGCTCAAGCTCATTCCGAAAAAGGAGCCCCTCTATCCAGAGGAAGTGGATGATGTGGACGCAGTCCTTCTGAGCCACGCCCACGTCGATCATTCCGGCGCGATCCCCACGCTCTTCAGGGGAAGGGATGATATACCAATATATGGTGTGGACGTAACTAAGGATCTGATGGAGCTCCTCCTCTACGACTCGATAAAGGTAGCGAAGAGAAGGGGATACCAGCTCAGATACGGCCCCAAGGAGGTCAAGAAGGCCCTCAAGAACTACAGACCCATAGAGTATAGAGTCCCCTTCAGGATTGGGGACGTGAGGGTCATCGCTTACGATGCAGGGCACATACTTGGCAGCGCCATGTTCAGACTGGAGTTCGACGGATTCTCCATTTTGTACACGGGTGATTTCAATTTACGTAAATCGCGCTTAGTGCCCCCTGCGGATACGAACATATCGAAGGTCGACTTACTGATAACCGAATCCACCTATGCTTTCCGTGAACACCCTCCAAGGAAGGGCCAGGAGAGACTTCTTAAGAAGATCGTCCTCGAGACCATGAAAAATAAGGGTCTCTCGGTCATAGCTGGATTTGCCATCGGCAGACTCGCCGAGATAGCTCTCGTGCTGAGTGACCTGAATATAAAATTCTTCTTGGATGGAATGGCTAAAAAGAGTGCCAAGATAACCGAGGAACACAGAGACAGGGTCAGGAACTTTAGAGAGTTCAGGAGAGCTATGGAAGCTACGATCTTCGTCAAGAGCTGGAAGATGAGGAGAAAGATCGTCAACAAGCCTTCAGTCGTCCTAACGACATCTGGCATGCTGGAGGGTGGCCCCGTCCACTTCTATTTGAAGGAAAAGCACGAGGATGAGAGAAGCTCCATAACACTCACGGGATATCAGATTGAGGGGACTGAGGGCCGCAAGCTGCTGGAGACTGGGGAGATAACCATAGATGATGAGGACATAGAGGTGGACATGAGGGTCAGTCAGCTCAACTTCTCAGCCCATGCGAGCAGATCCAATATTCTGGAGCTGATCAAAACCGTGTCCCCCGACATGGTAATTCCAGTACATGGAGAAGAGACTGAAGGATTTGCTGAAGAGCTCAGAAAGACGTTCAATATAGCTTCTGTATCGTTGGAGGATCCTTACGAGGAAATCAGGATATGAGAGCTTAAATTCTAAAAGGGGAAGGAGTTATCTCGCGCAAAGTTGAGAATCGTCGCCTTTATTGCTTCCCTGACCTAACCCTCCCTAAGAGATCGCATAAGGAAGGAGCAAGGGTATCTGGCGACCTCTATTCTCCTCCCGGGAAGAGGAGCATATTCCACACCAAAGCACTCTAGATTGTTGAGATCCACAAGACCTTCCTCCACAAGTTTTTTGAACGTATCCAAAGGCATAACCACTTTTCCCTCGCTGACAGCAAAGCTCTTTCCATGTAAAGCATGAATAATCTTCCTCAGAAGGGAGTCATTACCGCAAAGTTCCACGCGAAATATAGTGCCGTCCTCGGTCACATCCTCATATGATTCAGCTGTCCTTCTCGCCCTCCTTCTCCATCTAACCCACATCTGATAGTCCTTCTGGATGGCCGGGCAGAAGTATCCCTTTATACCGGTGTTCCTTTCCACGAAGTTCAATATGTCTTTCGCAACTTCCTTGCTTCCAGAAACAGCCACTTCACTCTCTGATGAGGGTTTAAGCCCCATGCGCAGGAGCTTCTTCCTGTTCGCCTCACCGAACTCAAGCTCGTTCAGATTTAAGAACCCTCCTCCCATTCTGTCCAAGTGGAGGGCTAGATCCTTGAGTCTCCTGATATAGGGAGACATTGGTATCACGGGCATCTCAAAGCCCGCGCAGAGACCGCAGTCCCGAGCCACCTCCACAAGGTTCCACGCCTTCTCATCCCATGAGTGGAACCTTATCTCGTCCAGGCCCACATCAGCAAGTTTGCTAAGCTTTTTTTCGTCCATCAGGGTGCCGTTAGTATACATGTGGATGTGAAATCTTGCTCCGAACTCCTCCTTAACGACCTTTACGTACTTCAACACCCTATCAAGTACTAGGGTGGGCTCTCCTCCCGTTATGCTCATTCCCTCAGCATCGACAGCCTTAAGCTCCGCTATTATATCATCCGTGTTTTTGATCTCGATCTCGTCAACGAACTGAACGTCCCTATCCCTCCTCCAGGGGGATATCGTACAGTAAAAACAGGAATTGTAGAGGTTGCAGAGTCCCGTGACGAAGACCACGACCTTTGATCCTCGCCAACAGAGCTCACAACCCCTGCTCCATCCTCTGACACGTAAAGCGCCGAGCTCAAGTTCCTCCAACTTTCTCAGCTCACCCCAAACCTGCGCCTAACACCCCTGACGCGTGTTCTAAATGGAAGTCCTCTGGTCGTGGCCATCACAAAGAGCACCACCAAGAAGATCCACAGAGCCAGCAGTGCTGCTGAGAAGAGCCTCATTTCTATCGGGGTCATGACGGATATCTCGTAGTTCAGTTTGCTTGTGTCTAGAGAATATTTCTGGTTCGTTCCTCCCTGAGTGTAGACCATTTTCGTGACCTCTATGGAATAGTTGCCTGGCTCGTCAGCTTTCAGAACCAACCTGAGCTCCACGTTGCCCGTCGGATCTATCTTGCTGCAGGACAGCCTTACGTACGAGACGTTGCCGTGAGGCGTCCAAGAGGGGGGAGAGCACTGAGCCTTTACAGTCGTCGTGAGTGAGGGAGGAAGCATGAGTCTCAGAGAGGAGGATAGCTTGAGATCCATCTCAAAGTCGTAAGCTGTCCCAGTTCCGGAGTTCGAGATGGAAAAGGATACAGGGAACACAGATCCCACCACGGTGCTGCTGGGAGGCTTTTCATGGAGAATGACGCTCACTGATGGTTTCACTATGGAGACCGTGAGGGGAGTTCCGGAAGATGTCGCCACTTTTGTCAGACCTTGAGGATCCTTATACGTCACTTTAGCTATACCGAAGCTCGTCACTCCTGTCCTCGTGGCTTTCAACTTGTAAGTCAGTGAGATTGAATCTCCGGGATTTAGTTTGGACACTGTAGTCGTAGTTTTACCGCTCACGAGCTGGAAGTAGTCCGTTGGATAGGTGTCGACTACCTGTACCGAGAGCGCTGGTGCAGTTCCATTGTTCTTAACGGTCACGACCACATCTAAGGTCTGTTGCACCCCAACGGTGTTTGTGCTGAGGGTCTTCGTGACCACAAGGTAGGGATAGCCGGGTTTCTTGACCTCTATTGTGTAGGTCTTCGAGGTGTTGTAGATGTTCCCTCTTATATCTGTGTAGTCGATCTCCAAGGACACTTGGTATATTGTCCCAGCCGAGTCCTTGGGTATGCCCAGAGTGAACTCTATCGTCTGAGTTCTAGCCAGCTTAGGGATCTCAGGCAGGTTTATCGGGAAGCTCTTCCCGGCTATGGTGCTTGGTTGTGTTATTATGGGGAAGGGTCCTTTAGACGTCTGGGGCTGAACCTTAACGTACAAGGTCCCGTTAAGGGCAGAATCCTCGCCCAGGTTCTTTATGTAAAACCTGAACGTCAGGACATCTCCGGGATTTACTAGAAGCTTTGTGGATGCTGGGGCATAGGTGTATATCTTAAGGTTCGGCGCTCCTAAGTGCCCTCTGTATTTCTCTCCGACGACTATAGTGAAGCTCTTGGTCTCGGATATCGTCTTGTTGGGAGTGTATTTATATGTCAGAACCCCAGAGGAGTTCTTCACTAGGGTGTAGTCCGTCTTATAGGTCAGAGTCAGGAAGACCCCGTACTTGCCGTAGTATTTACCACCCGGATCTGCCTTGAAGACGAACTTCAGGGATTGGCTTTCTCCGGAGCCTATAGTTCCTAAATCGATAAGGAGAGGATTTTTTATACTCTCAACAGCTGGCGCCACTGAGAGAAGGGTTATGTTTCCCCTGCCGTCAAGTTTGTTCCAAGATAAGGATACCTTAACTCCTGAGACCTCACTATCGCAGATGTTCGTTACGTTCACGGGTATAGTGAATGTCGAGGCGAGCTCATAGCTCTTGTTTGCCGGAAAGCTTGAGCTTATCCTCAGGGTCTGCACAGGCTTTGTGATACAGTCAAGTATGTCTAGATAGATGTAGGCTTCCCCTTGAGTGGGAACTTCGGTTTTGTTGAGCCTTATTTTAAAGATTAGTTGAGCTCCAGGAGTTTGATATGATGAGCAGCCGCTGTATATGCTTAGTGTATCCCCGGGGTTGTGGAGCGTTCCTGTTATCACGTGCCCATTGGGACAGGTCACGTAGAGGTTCACGTATGAGGTGAAGCCTGCTGGAACGAAGTTTATCGCTCTTATCTTATAGGATCCGAAGGTGAAGACCGTGTTGTTGGATATGACTATGCCTTCTATGTTATACCTCACATTCGTCTGATCGGCAGATATTCTCTGTGAGCTCAACGGAATTAAAATCGCTATGAGGAGAAGAACAACTGGATATAAGGTTCTCATGAATGATCTCCTCTTCAGCACATGTCGATGAAGAAGAGGGGAGGGAACCTTTAAATTAGCTTCTAGCCTATAGTCGAACACGGGCCCGTAGCTCAGCATGGACTAGAGCGACGGCCTTCTAAGCCGTAGGTCGCGGGTTCAAGTCCCGCCGGGCCCGCTCTCTTTCCTGCTATTAGGAGAAAAGATTTTTCCTTGATAGGTACTCTTTGCCCTCTTTTGCTTCCATCTGATAAAGAGAAGCTCACCAACCCACCTTTATTCCGGAGATCATCTCTATGAGTTCCTTCTGCGATAGCTTCTCTCCCAGATATACCACAGGTACTTTTCCCACCTGTTCGAGGCTGAGGCTCCCTACCCACACTATCCCCACCTTGTTGCCCTTAACTGGGTGAACTAGGACAAGATACTCTCTCTTGTGGTCCAGTCCGAGCACTAGATCCTTGGCCATCTCCATCAGCAGTCTATCCGATACCGCAGCAAGCCCTTTTGGGGAGTTATACTCCAACATCACCGTCCTGTTTTGGGGAGAGATCATGACCCTGTTCTCTGCTCCCTTAATGAAAATTATGAACGAGTTTTCCCCCTCCTGATTGCTCCCTGAGGAGATGTTCTCAAATGTCACCACCTGGATCATGCTGCTGGAGACCTTCCCTCCGGTCAGAAAGGAGAGCTCTCCTATTATACCCTCAACCGACTGAACCAGAGTGTTCTCGTACTCCACGCTCAGATTTCCAGAAGGAGCGACTATCACTATCTTATGTCCAACAGCCTCGGCTTCATGAGACCGCTGAGTGTTGAGGTACCTGAACGTGTAAGCTAAAACTACGGCGAGAAGTAAAAGTGTTATTAGGAGGGCTAGATCTCTGCTCCTCAAGGCCAACCCCTTCTCCTTCCTCCGAAGGCCTTTTTCTTCCTGACAAACGGAGAGGCTCTTTTTACTGCGCGTGAGCGAACTCTAAGCCTGAGAACAATGAGGCCCGCTATAACGGCCACCGCCAGCACTATCAGCACTATGGCGAATGTCGATATCACCACCCTGACGTTCACCATGTGAGCGACCTCATATCCCTCAAGGAACCGGCCCAGGTTGTCCTTATAAGTCATATCAGCATTTATATAGCTCAAGGTATTGATGGACGGATAGAAGTCGCTTGCTTTGACCACCAAGACCACTTCCTTCGACTCCATCTGTTTCAAGTCTCCTATAATAACGTTAACAGATCCATCCGGTTCTACTGTGTACGGGTAACCCTTCACGGACTTTATGGAGAGGGCTTCTCCGGGAGAGAACTTGACGGATATGTTTTTGGCTAAAGCGTTCCCTGTGTTCCGGATCTCCCATCTGAGATCGTAGGTCGCTCCCCACTCGAGCTGGATGTTACTCGGTCCCGCCAAGGTGAGCGAGAGCAGAGGTCTGTAAACAGTGGCATATATCGTTGCCCTGACATCCTTCACCCTACCCAGAGCATCTGTGTAAGTTACAACAGTCGTTGAAACGTTGTTCTTTCCTGGTGGAGAGCTCACTGCCCTAACCTCATAGATGTAGGTTAATCTCTTTCCGGGCCCGAGAGTTGGAATGTAAAAAGCCCCCTTCTGTTTAGTATCAAGGACTAAAGCCGTTCCGTTGAGAGAAGCTTCCGGAACGAGCTCAAAAGTCGGATCAAGCTTCTCAATAACCTTTATTCCCGTAGCTGGCACATCTCCAACGTTTTCTATTGAGAGGGTCACCGTGGTCGAGGAGTCCAGGTTCAGAGATTTGTCCTTGAGCTCGAACGTAACTATCTTAACGTTGGAATTCCTCACCACATCAAACGACACGTATTTTGAGTAGAGGAACGTCTTGCTGTATGGATCTCTTAGGGTCAACAACACATGAGCCGGGTAAGGGGCAAGGAGTTTGGGTGGCGTGCTGTAGACCAGATGCACCTGCTTCTTTCCTCCTGGTTCAATGTCGAGAACAGCTTTATTTGACTTGTTTAGCGGTGATAGAACTTCAGAACATGTGCTTATCAGCTCCAGTCTTATTTTCTTCGTATTGAGGTTGTTCTTTACGAGGACACTAAGGACCACCGTCGAGTTCTCCACCGTGACATTGGTATACCCCGGCAGCAATCCCTTCTCGAATGCTATGGACAGGCTAACTGAGGAGGCCCTGAGCCACCACTCCAAAAAGACGAGGACCGTGTACGTCTCCTGACACCTCATTCCCAGGAAGGGCATTATTCCGTAAGGTGGAAGTCCGTCGCTGTTTCTGCTCCTAGCAATCGTCTCAGCCAAGGGAGACCAACTCGACAGCACGTCATAAGTATCTATGACTCCCAAAGCAGAGAGCTTCACCAAAGCTGTTAGAAGAAGGGCTTTTCCGACGAGGGTATCCTCGGTTCCCTCCTCCAAGGTCTCCTTGAAGAACTCGGCAGCTCCTTTTAGAACTTTTTCGTTCACTGAGTAGCCTTGCATCGCCGCTTGAGCTAGAACAGAGGCTATTTCCGAGTCTTTTATTGGAGAGCCGGACCAAAAAGTTTTGTTTCCGGATGTCGTTGCTGAATTCTCCAAGTACTCAACTGCTTTCTTTATGGATGAGTCGATCCCAGGCGTATAGTATCCAACCCTCTTGGCAAGCAGCAGAGCGTCAAGCACTCTGGCGGTGTAGAGAGGATCAGGATTTATCCTGCTGGGTATCGGAGAACCAGGTTGATATGCCCACCCTCCACTTTTGTCCTGAAGAGAGATCATTTCCGAGAGAGCCTTCGTTATGACGCTATCCACGTCCTCACCTAAGATCCCGTCCATCCTTCCGTAAATCAACATCTTTATCGCACCCGAGCTGTAGGTTGTGTCAACGTAGGTTCCTGAGACATCAGACGCCCATAAACCGTTTGAGAGCCTTTCCGATATGAGCCACTTTGATATGGACTTCACGTAGAAGGAGATGTTGTTCCTCTCGTCCGGGGTGAACTTAACAAAGTTCTGATCGGAAAGAGCCTGAGACATTATTAAAGCAGCGTAGAGGTTAGCTTGTTCATCTGGGATCGCTGTAAAGGCGAACTGCTGGTACACATATATTATGCCTCCTACCCATCCGAAACTGGCTCCGCCCTTCTTATAGGGATAGATATCACCTATGTTTTTGAAGGTAGGTACTTGGAGGAAGTACAGGGCAGCAGCTCTTATTCCTGAGGAGAATGGATCCTCCTGAGCTCCTAGTACCTCTTGAGCTCCGCATAAGGAGAGAAGCATTATGATCACTAATAGGGCGGCAATTAGTGAATTTCCTGATCTCATTAGATCACCCTAAGCAATCACAGGCCTTTCATCATCACCCGAGGAGAAAGTTTAGTAGATCATGGGAGGAGAGGATGTCCGGTAAATATAAAGATCTCGTAATGTAGAGTCGTTCCTTCCGAACTCTAGTGACGAAAAACCAGCCTGATCAGAAAAGGAGATAAGGTACCGATCACATGAAAATAGAGTCAGAGTTTCAGTATTTTTCCAAGAAAAAAGAAGAGGGAGAGTTCAGCTGCCCGCCGCTGAGGGCGGTATGGCCACTATGACCGGCGTGAGCGTCGGGGTGACCTTGGCCTTGGACGGCATCGTGGTGGGCATTATGCCCAGCAGTATGACAGCGTTGACGTTTCCGTTCCTGCCGGCGTTGTAGAACACACCAGCGGTGCTGCTGGCCAGCTTGGTCGGGTCA
>CAZGKA010000009.1:0-4772 GCA_964525965.1 uncultured Nitrososphaerota archaeon | reverse complement strand
ACACCCTGTAGTCGTCCACGACTCCAAGCTTTCTACCGTCGGGAAGTTCCAAGGAGTACTTGAACATGCTCTCGTCTATCTCTTCCGTGACCTCCCTGAGAGTCGACTGCCGCCGCATCTCCACCGGACCTATTGAGGTTGAGGCTCCTGAGAGCAGCTGCCCTGAGGTTGTTCCTATGAATATCAAGCTCACCAGCCCGTAGAGCACAGATAAGTATTTATGGGAACTCAGGAGAAAAGGCATTCCGTTCAGGAAGCTCTCAGACGGCCAAGCAAGATAGTAAGCATTCGCCAGCAAGCAAATGGCTCCGATCCAGGCGCCCCAGTCGAAGTCCCTGAAGTAGAGAATCAGCGCCGCCAGGGTCGCTCCTCCCAGCAGTATCATGATCAAGGAGTCCTCTCCTATTTGAATCACACCAGCTGCTCCTGCTAGACCGAGTATGAGCGTAAACATGGCCAAGAACACAGCTATAAGCGTCGAAATTTTATGAGCTAGATCTGACGAGTTCATCAGAGGATCACCCTGCACCTTTTTATTTTGACCGGGATAATAACTTTCCTAGTGTGTTGTATGAGCGAATCCAATAGCCTTGAGTCCAAGGTGGAGAACATACTAAATGCTATAGGTATCAAGTTCGAGAAAAGGAAGCTTAGGGACGCAACGCTCTTCACCACCGTCTGGAAGACGGACAAGTGGGACGCCCTGCAGATAGACATTGTCTCCTCCGATAACCTGGTTGTGGTCTTCTCCAACCCTCCCGTCTCGGTGGAGGGCAGGGAGGGCTGGCTCCTGATGAGGAACTGGGACTACAACTTCGCACACTACGCCTCAGACGAGCACGGGAGAGTCATAATAGTCTCCAACATAAGAGGGGAACATCTGACCGAGGACGATATGAAGCTCTCCTTGGCATCGGTGATAAGGTTGGCTGATGAGCTGAGGGTCGAGTCCCCGGGTGATGATGTTCTGGACTAGATCTGGTGTTGGGCATGTCTGAGGGAGTTGTTAGGGCAGGTATCTCCCTTCCTAAAGATCTTATGGAGAAGTTTGATGAGTTTGTGAGAAGAAGAGGTTTCTCCAGCAGATCTCAGGCCATTGGAGAGGCCATAAGAATCTTGATGACGGAATACGAGTGGGAGGAGGGAGAAGGAGCTCCCTTCGGAGTGCTCGTGTTCCTGTACGATCATGAGATTGCTGAGACTCCTGAGAGGCTTCTGGAGATAGAGCACGACTACGTGGGAGAGGTCATTTCAACTCTGCACGTACACGTGGATGAGAGAACCTGCTTGGAGGTTGCAGTCGTCAAGGGCGAGCCGAAAGATATAGAAGAACTCGCGAGGAGAATATCCAGGCTCAGAGGGGTCAAGGTCCTCAAGCTGTTCAGGTTCAGATCCCTCTGAGGCACCCAGGACAGGAACTTAAATATTTTTTAGCAAAATACCTGACTTTTCACGAATAAAGCTACTGTTAAATAAAGTTTAAATATAGGGTAAAGATTTACGTAATAGTGGATTGGAAATGGTAAGGCCGAAGAGGGAGGCCGAGAAGCCGGAGGACCTTGTCTGGAAGGACCTCCTGCCCTTCCTTGTACTAGCGATAATAGACAAGGAACCCATGCATGGATACGGAATAAAGAAGAAGATACTCGAGATGTCCAAGGCCAAGATGGGGGCCACCACGATATATGCGGTGATCTACAGCCTCTCAAGACTTGGAATGATAGAGGGTTCCTGGAAGAAGAGAAGGAAAGTCTACAAGCTGACTGATAAGGGTAAGAAGGCTCTGGAACTTGCCAGGAAGGCTCTCAGGGAGAACCTCTTCTGAGGTTCTTTTTGGCTAGAGCTAGGGAGCACCATCCTGTCAGGATAACCCCCACGATGAGCATTGCTGTTATCCCTTCCTTCATCCCGAGGTAGTTCAGGAGGAGACCCCCGATCACCGGACCGGTAAGATTGCCCAAGTTCATCGTGAAGCTGTAGAAGCCCATGAAGGACCCCCTCACCTCCTCCATCGAGGCGTCCGCTAGGGCGGCCAGACCGGCCGGTGAGAACATGAGAGCTCCAAGACCAAAGACCATCACCAAGGGTATTGCCACTAGGAGGTCTAGAATTCCCTGAAGCAGGAGGATGAACACCACGAGCAGGATTGTTATGGATGAGCTGCTTATCATCAGGGATTTGTCTCTCCCTATCCTGTCTGAGACAGCCCCCAGAGTTGGCTGAGTTACCGCTAAGATCAGTATAATGAGGCCAAATCCGAGACCAAACTCCGCGAAGCCTAATCCTGAGCCCCTCGATAGTTCCTTCCAGAGGGAGGACCCGAAGGAGAGGATGAAGCTCACGTACATCATGACTGTGAACCACAGAACCGCAAGCAGCGGGGCTCCTCTGCTTATCCTTATGTTCCTCATCGTGAGGACGATCCTCCTCACGACGCTTATCTCTGGAGACAGTGGTTTCTCCGATGGCAGGACCTTTATGGCAAACAGCAATCCAATCGCCGCTATGAGAGAGGCCGTGAAGAAGCACACCTTCAGCTCCCCTGTCAGATCCACCAGCAGGCCTGAGAGAGGGAAGCCGAACATGTAACCCGCCAAGTTTGAGAAGTCGAAGATCCCCATCTCCCTCCCCCTGTGGCTCTCCTTCGCCTTATCGGATATGGCTGCCAGCGAGCTCGCCATAACTGCAGCAGCCGCTACTCCCTGAACAGCATGTATCCCGGTGAGCAACGGTACGCTCCTCGTCAGGGAGAACAGAGGGAGATCCAATGCCGAGAGGAGGAGGCCTGCCACTATTACTGGCTTTCTCCCGTACTTGTCCGACAGTATGCCCAGGGGGAATATCGACAGGAGCTCCAGAAGGGGATAGGAGGAGGCCACGATTCCTATCGAGAGGTAGCGGTGCCCGAGATAGAGGGGGAGGGTGAAGACCACGAGTCCGAAGCTCAACCTCATCGAGAAGACAGCAAGATATACGGGGAACAGCTCGGTAAGATACTTAAATCTGAAGCCCATCGAGATCACTTCTCTAGCTCAACCTCTAGCACCTTCTCCCTTGAGGTAAATCCCTCCACTATCCTGACCTTGGACCTCCTGACCCCAAAGTGCTCGGCCACAATCTCCACCAGACGCTTATTGGCTTTTCCCTTCCTAGCCGGTTCTCTGATCCAAACCTCCACATATCCGTCACGCCTCTCGACCTTCTCCACCTTGCTGTTAGGGTGAACGAAGACTCTCAGCCTCATTGTCCGACCCACCGACCGGTCTGTTTGCTTCTTTTGTACTGTTAAGGATTTTTCAGTCAGATTAAGAATAAATTTTATCCATTCCTAGCTTTAGGAGAGGCGGTCTCATGACCAAGAAGTACGTGTACATGTTCGATGAGGCCGATTGGAAAAATAAGAAGCTGTTCGGTGGTAAGGGGTCCAGCCTAATTCTCATGAGCAAGCTGGGCCTCAACGTGCCACCTGGTTTCGTTATAACTACCGAGGCGTGCAGAGATTTCTACCTGTGCAGGAAGAAGGAGCTTGATAGCTTGGTCTTCGAGCTCGAGAAGAACCCTCCTCCGGAAGTTCGTGATGAGATCATAGGGAGAATATGGAACATAATCAACAGTCTGGACCTCCCGAAGGGATTGTGGGAACAGGTAGTTGAGCAGATGCATAAGCTGGAGGAGAGATCAGGGAAGAAGTTTGGAGGAGGGGATGGAACTCTTCTCCTCGTGTCGGTGAGGAGCGGTGCCGCGGTATCCATGCCGGGGATGATGGACACCGTGCTCAACCTAGGTCTCAACGATGAGACCGTGAAGATCTTGGCGGACCTCACAGGCAACGAGTGGTTCGCCTACGATGCCTATCGGAGATTCCTCCAGATGTTCGGCAAGATCGTGCTGGAGATAAAGGAGGAGTTGTTCACCAAAATCTGGGAGGAGATAAAGAAGAAGTACAACGCCAAGGAGGACCCTGAGATCCCCGTTGAGGGGCTTAAGGAGGCAGTGGAGAGGTTCAAGGAGGTCATAAGGAGGGAGTGGGGGGACTTCCCGCAGGATCCATGGGAGCAGCTTAGGCTTGCTGTGAAGGCCGTGTTCAGATCTTGGATGAATCCTAGAGCCATATTCTACAGGATGATGAACAAGATAACCCCGGACATAGCGGACTGCACGGCCGTCAACGTGGTGACGATGGTCTTCGGCAACATGGGGTGGGACAGCGGTACAGGGGTTGCCTTCAGCCGGAATCCGGCGAACGGTGAGAACAAGCTCTATGGGGAGTTCCTGCCCAATGCCCAGGGCGAGGACGTCGTCGCGGGAATAAGAACCCCGATGTCCATAGAGGAGTTCAAGAAGAGGTTCCCCGAGCTGTATGATGAGCTCTACAGGGCTGCCAAGAAGCTGGAAGAGGTCAACAAGGATGTTCAGGACATAGAGTTCACGGTGGAGAACGGGAAGCTTTACTTCCTGCAGACGAGGAACGCTAAGATGACCCCCCTCGCTAGGGTCAAGACCGCAGTCGACATGGCCAAGGAGGGGATAATCGACGAGAAGGAAGCTTTGCTCAAGGTCTCCCCCGAGCACGTCCTCAGGCTCCTCTATCCCAGGATAGATCCCAAGGCAAAGGCTGAGCCGGTTGCCGAGGGCTTGCCGGCCTCTCCGGGGGCTGTGTCTGGAAAGGCAGTGTTCCACCCAGACGATGCTGTGGAGAAGGCCAGGGGTGGAGAGAAGGTCATACTGGTCAGGGTTGAGACCAAGCCGGACGATGTGCACGGATTTTACGC
>CAZGKA010000008.1:0-14762 GCA_964525965.1 uncultured Nitrososphaerota archaeon | reverse complement strand
TCTTAGCCCAGTTGGTCCCTCCAGCCCCTCCTACATCGATGTACTCTATTCCAATTAGATCTAAGAGAGATGCTAGCTCTCCAGAGATTCCGTTGCCCACCTCCTTGACAATTACTGGGACGTCAAGTTCTCTTTTTAGATCTGCCAAGAACGGTATGACGGAGCTCTCCTCTAAATCTCCCTCCGGTTGTAATAGCTCCTGAAGAACGTTGACGTGCACCGCTAAGGCATCAGCATCTATCATATCAACAGCTCTCTTAGCGAGTTCTATGCCATCCTTTCTACATACGTGGGAGATCCCAAGATTAGCCAAAACAGGAACATCAGGAGCCTCATCCCTAACGATCCTGTAGGTTCTTACAAGCGAGCTATCCTCAAGGGCCGCCCTCTGGCTTCCTACGCCTATAGGTATCTTCGCTTCTGATGCTATCTTAGCCAGAGTTCTGTTTATCTCGTAAGAGACCTTATGCCCCCCAGTTATAGCTTCAATAAGCAGGGGGAAGGAGATTTTGACTCTCAAGAATGTGATAGAGGGATCCACCTCCTCCAGAGATATGGAGGGAGCGGCCTGGTGGATGAGTTTGACGAACCCAAACCAGTTGAGTTCCTCAGACTCAACGCTTTCCTCGACGGCTATCCTGATGTGATCAAGTTTTCTCCTCGATGTTTCATTCAGCACTTGAAGATCACCGAGGCATATCCGACAACAGCACTTCTATCTCCCGTCATGTCGCCGCTTGTCCTGTAATCCGCGAGCACTCCCCTAGAAACATTCTTTTTCTTGGAGAACCACATCGCCGTGGCTACCGGCCCAGGACCACACATACTGACATCCAACTGGAGGATGGTCTTGTACATCCCCTCTATGTCCATCTTCGTTATCTTCTCAAGCACAGCGCCATCTTTCTTTCTGGCGGAGGAATCGGGTTCGTAGTGAGTCATATCTGATGAGGCAATAACAACCACATCGAGCGATTGTTCTTCAGAAATTCTGCCCAGAACCTCCCCCATTTCTCGAGTAATCTCCGGTCCATGATCTAAGAGGACTATGGGAACAATGCAAAACTCATCACTTCCAAATATGTGCTGGAGAAAGGGTATCTGCACCTCGACCGAGTGTTCCATGGTGTGGGCGGAATTTTCGAAGGATAACCCCCGGACGGAACGGCCAAGCTCCTTACAGAGATCTAGATCCACCGAGACCAATCCCAGCGGAGTTTCCCACTGCTCATATGATGCCAGAGATCCCCTGCCTCCTAGCCCCGTGTGGTTAGGTCCGATTATCACGAAGACATCCGGAAGTCCGTCCTCAGCTAGATGTGCATAGGAGGTGGCTGCAATAGGCCCGGAGTACGTGTATCCCGCATGAGGAGAGATCACAGCGGTTATTCTCCTAGGACCTCTCTCCTCTACCTTAAAAGGCCATTTTTTACTGTTCTTGAACGCCCAATTCAGGATATTGGTAAGTTCTTCTCTGTCTGCTGGGTAGAAACTTCCCGCCACGACTGGTTTGCGAATCATTCACACTCACTCGTCTCCTTATCCGGGAGTGTTTAGTAAAAAACATAGGTTCAGATCTCACTTTATGCCAACTATTCTAGTAGCGAATGCATCGTACCCTTCTGGAAGCTCTCCGTCTGGAGGAAGTTCTCCTCTAGCCCTTAAAACCTCCCTAGTGAGCAGCCAAAATATGAAGGCCAGAGCTCTTCTCCCCTTGTTGTTCGTGGGTATGGCGAGGTCTATATACTCGAGCGTGTTGTCGGCGTCCACCAGAGCTACGACGGGGAGGCCTATCTTAACTGCCTCATCGTGTATCTGCTTATCGACCCGTGGGTCGGATATCAGCACAACCTCAGGCTCTAGGTACAGAGGGGCTTGAGGATTCGTCAGCGTCCCGGGGAGTATCCTCCCAGTTATGCTCATGGCCCCGGTGTACTCAGCAAATTTTCTTACAGGCTTAAATCCATAGATTCTAGCTGAAACAGCTAAAATGGATTTCGGAGGAAACCTGGCGAGGAACTTAGCGGCAACTCTAATTTTCTCATCGGTTTTCTTTATGTTGAGCATTGATAGACCGTCGGACCTGACCTTGTAGATGAAGCGGCTCATGTCCTTTGTTCTTATCTTGGACCCCACGTGTATGCCCGCCGAGAGGTACTTCTGCTTGGGGACTAGGAGCTCGCTATCCTCCACCATAGGGATGTTCAAGAGATCAGACCTTCTATCAGACATTATAGATCACCCCTGGCCAGCTTTCTTTATCGAGGCTATCTCTCTGACCTCCACATGGGAGAGAAACATTCTCCTGCAGCAGTACCTGGTTATACCCAGCGAATCTAGAACCTCCTTCGGGCTTTCTCCCGACTGGACCCTCTTCAAGTACTCCTCCCACTTATCACCTATGACTTTCCCGCAGGAGAAACATCTCACAGGGAACATCCGGACACGCACCTTGATCTTTTTAGGGAATGCTCTGATAGATCCTGCGTCGAGTTATTAAGGGTTATCATCAGTATATAAAAGGTGGTGACCCATGTCGTTTGAACTTTGGGTTGAGAAGTACCGCCCTAAACACCTCGACGAGATAGTAGGTCAACCGGAGGTAGTGGAAGCCCTCAAGGGATTCGTTAAAAAAAGGACAATACCTCACCTCCTGTTCGCCGGACCTGCAGGTACAGGAAAAACTACCACAGCGCTGGCCCTGGCCAACGAGATCTACGGAGATAAAGAGCTCGTCAGAGCCAACTACATGGAGCTCAACGCATCGGATGAAAGAGGAATAGACACGATTAGGGTTAAAATAAAGGATTTTGCTAAGATGAAACCCTTGGGAGACGTTCCGTTCAAAATCATACACCTGGATGAGGCGGATAACCTCACCTCGGATGCTCAGCAGGCCTTGAGAAGGATCATGGAGATGTACTCCTCGAACGCTAGGTTCATACTGGCCTGCAACTATTCATCAAAGATCATAGATCCGATACAGTCCAGATGCGCGGTGTTCAGGTTCAACCCGATACCCGACAAGGCGCTGATATCTCGTCTTAAGTACATAGCCGAGAGGGAGAACTTGAAGATAAGAGAGAACGCCTTTGAAGCTCTCGCATACATAGCCGAGGGAGATCTGCGGAGAGCAATAAACCTGCTCCAGACCGCGGCGGCGATGTCCCGCGAGATAACTTCAGACGTTATCTACAAGATAGCTGGGATGGCCACGCCGGAGGAGGTCGATGAGGTGATAAAAATGGCGCTCTCTGGAGAATTCCTAGAAGCAAGAAAGACCGTCCGAAAGCTAATGATAGACTACGGAATGTCTGCAGAAGATCTAATCAGACAGATGCATAGACAGATACTTCAGATGGACGGTCTAGATGACAAATTCAAGGCTGACATCGTACACTACATAGGGGAGATAGACTTCAGACTTACCGAGGGGGGACATGGAGATATACAGATAAGCGCACTTCTGGCGAAGCTCATGCTCCTAGGAGGAACGCGAGAATGATGCTCTGGGTTGAGAAGTACCGCCCTAAACACCTCGACGAGATAGTAGGTCAAGAGAAAGCGATATCAGAGATAAAAAGGTGGATGTCTGACCTCTCCAAAGGTAAGAAGGTAAAGCCCCTTCTCATAGTTGGACCGGCTGGCACGGGCAAAACCAGTGCAGCATACGCCATAGCGAACGACTTAGGATATGCTCTCGTGGAGATCAACTGCGCGGATCTTCGAGACAGGGAGAAGCTTGAGAAGGTGGTTGGAGGGCTGGGGGCCGTTTCTCTGCTAGACGATTCTCCTCGGATAATCCTGCTAGATGAGGTGGACGCTTTGCCGGCCGAGGGTCGCACCATATCGAAGCTGGTCGACGAATTGTTGTCTAGGGGGGTTCCCGTCATAATGACCGCCAACAATCCCTACGAGAAGCATCTCTACAGAATAAGGGCTGCCTCTGATGTGGTTAACTTTTCTCCTCTTAACCAGAGGAGCATAATGCGGGTCCTGTCAACTATACTGCGCAAGGAAGGAATCTCCCTCCCGGAGTCCGTCTTAAAGGCCATAGCCTTAGTGTCCAAGGGAGATCTTCGAGCAGCTATAAACGATCTGCAGGCGATCGTTCAAGGATCTCCAAAGCTCGCAGAATGTTATGGGAGAACTTTCGGTCTGAGGGACAAAGAAATAGATATATTCCGAGTACTTGGATCCATCTTCTCCGGGAGAAACTGTGCTAGAACCAGGTTCCTGACGAGCACCCTAGACATGGATCCCTCCATGTTCCTCCGCTGGGTCGAAGAGAACATACCCATAGCGATCAAGGCGCCCAAGGGAATCTCCTTGGCGTACGAATGTGTGGCCTCGGCGGACATAATCCTCTCTCGGATTGTGAGGACTGGCAACTGGAAGCTGATGGTGTATGCAATGGAGCTCCTTACCTTAGGGATCTGTGCCGCTAAGAGCACAACAGCTGAGAAGAGTCGCTTCATAAAGTTCTCCTTCCCCGAGGTCATAAGGAAGATGGCTGCCACAAAAGAGGAGAGGGCATCCATGAAGTTGGTGTCGGGAAAACTGGCCGAAAAGCTCCACGTATCAAGCTCTGTCGTGAGAAAGGAGATACTTCCCCTGATAAAAGCGCTGTCAAAGAGAGACCCCGATATCCTGAGGAAACTCTCTCAGGAGCTGGGGCTCAACGAGCGTGAGCTTAAGGATGTGGTCCAAGGAAGTTGAACCTCACGTGTGGTTCAGACTCTCCATCACGAATCTGGCGATCTTCCTAGCTAGGGGTTCCTCGTAGTTGATCTGAAAAATCCTAACCCTCCCCAACCTTCTCTCCTTAATGACTCCTAGTTTTAGCAGTTCCTCGAGATGGTTCTTAGTGACCGGATAGCTCAGACCGAGGTTTCGAGAGATCCTAGTTATGTTGGCTTCGCCCTCCAAAATCAGATATTTCAATATGAGGAACCTTTTAGCGGGCGTTATGGCCTTCTCGACCCTTCCCTCCTTGTACATCTTCCTACACGCTGCCCAGGTCCTGATCGAGCATGGCCTTCAGCTCCTTGTATATACTGGAGGCGGAAGCATATTCTATTGATATAAGTGTTGTTTGGCCCTTCACACCTTTGCCCGACTTCTTGGTCGATATAAGCCCTGCTGAGTCGAGGGATTTCACTCTTCTCCAAAGAGCTGTGTGCTTCAAGTGCGGCACATCGTAAGATTCACAGAGAACTCGATATTCCTCCTCTACCTTGCCTATTGGGACTTGTGACACATGAGATTTCTCGAGAAGTCTGGCAGCGGCCATCAGAAGAAGTTTCTCGTGTATATCAAGGGATAAAAGGACTCCTCTGTCCACCAGGGGGACTTCAGATGAGAGGGCTTCCCTTACGTGCTCGGGTAGTATCTTCTCAGAGCCCGAGGACTCTGCTATCGAGGCGGACTGATAAAGTATGTTTATGGCATATCTGGCATCTCCGTGAGGCGCCGCTATACCTGCTATCATGGCAAGCACGTCCTTGCTGTAGGAACCGCTTCGCAAACCTAGTTGAGCGCGGTATCTGAGGATTTCGAGGAGCTCCTCCTCGCGGTACGGGTCCAGTCTTATTCTCATCTTTATGAAAGATAGGAGGGACCTGTCAAGCAGATATTCCGGCATCCACTCCCTGGATATCATAATAATGGCCGGCGGGGGGATTTCTGTGCCCTCGTTAACCCTAAATAGAGAGTAGACAAGATCTCCTCCATCCCGGACGTACCCTATCTCATCTAAAATTATGAGGATGTCTCGATGCAGGTTCCTGAAGGACTCCTCAAGCATGAAAACAAGTTCGTTGAAGGAAAGTCCCCGCTCCGGGAACCCCCTGTTCAGGAACCTGAGTATCTTGGACATGACTAAAGAGGAGGTGCGATATTTGCGACAGTTGACGTAGAGAGGGATGGCGCCCCTCTCGGTCATGTTCTGTGCGAATCGAAGTGAGAGGACTGTTTTGCCGAGTCCAGGTCTCCCTAATATGTAAGCTACTCCGCTGAGATGTCCTGTGACAGCTCTTATGGTCGCTTCCAACATATCAAGTTCCCGCTCTCTGAATGGTAGTTTGTCCGGCACGAAGTTCTCCGAGAACGTGTCCTCCCTGACTAAGATCTTGCTCGTGGCGGGTCCCCAATGCATGTACCAACTCCAAATAAAAAACGATTTCACGGTAGTGCTAAAATAGAGAGGGGGGTTGAGAAAAGTTTTCCCTAGGGGGATCTTCTCCTGACGTAGGTTATGTAGTAATATAGAACTAAGGCCACTGATAAAGCCAAGGATACCGAAACGGGCAGTAGATATACCTCTAGAGGGGTTTTTCTTTCGTTCATAACCTCTTGATAGAACCGCTTGATGTCTTCAGGTTTATACGTCAAGAGAGGTCTCTTAAGAGTCTCCACCTCGTAGTAAGCCTTAAAGAACTCTCTAGCACTTTCTCCAAGCTTTATTGGGTTATAAGAGTAGAGATTCGCATGCAAGAGCTGATCAGCAAGAGATCTGTACTCCTGAATAACATTCACACTATCCTCTGTCGGAGTCGAAGCAAAGATTTTGAATGTTCCGAGGTTCTGCCCTGTGATGTATTTGCTGGCATAGGGGTTCGCGGTGAACCAGTTAATTGCAACCCGAACGGTGCCAGCCTCCTCTACAGGATAGACCATAGATGGAGTTTCTCCTAAGACAAAGTTAACTTTGTAGTCTTCTGGAAGCACGACTGTGAGGTTGAATACATCGTAGGACGCCGAGTAAAGCTCATAGATGTTGGAATCCTCCGGATAAGTGCTGTAAATAATTGCCTTGACGCCATTTTTATTTATAACCTCACCGGATACGGCCTTTATTGGCATCTCAACTAGGAGTTCAAGCTTGGGAATTCCTCCTGAGCTTTCATTCTTAAGCAAGATCTTGGGATCCCCTGCTAGGGAGAACTTAAGGGTCCCCCCCACGAGCGGCTTTGAAGAGCTCACATCTTTGACCTTGTCTAGGTAATACTCTATGAACTTCTTCTCAGTCATTTTGGCTATCATCTCGCCCATTTCCTTGGCCACGGCCCCGTACCAAATGAAATTGATTTTTATCTTTCCTGAGCCCTCCTTTTGGAAGTCATACAGGACATTTATTACCATAGAATAGGGCTTCTCCGAGAGCTTCTGAGCGCTCAGGGGTGCTATAGGTGTTAGCAAAAGGGCAAGGATTAGCATAAAAGCAGCTTTTTTCAAGAGAACTTCACCTCCATCTAGCCTTTCGACTAGATGGGATAAATAAACTTTAGGATCAACATCTAATTGACTTAGAGAAGGCTGTCTTCTGACGACGAAAACGGTAATATATGCGCGGTGAAGAGGTTAACTTGATGGAGCTAAACAAAAATCTGAAGATCGTCGAGCTCGGCTATCTAAAATATCTCCTCAAGAAAAATCCCTTTGCACTTCTGTCCAGCGAAGGCATAGAGCAAGTGCTTCCTCTGCATGTGGACACACAGGTCGACGCTGAGTTGTCAGCCATAATTAGTTCGTGGATAAAGAACAGAAAGAAGGGGCTCCTCTTCATAACGGGCGAGTTTGGTTCAGGAAAAACACACAGACTCAAGCTGATAAAGGAACTGGCTAGCGGATTGCCCTGCTACTATGTAAAGGTCGACGTTGAAACTCTTCGAGATCTCGTAGCGAGAATGTTATCTCTCGTCAGAAAGGGGAAGGTAACCTCAAAGATAGAGCTCATACTTGGATCTAGGAGAACCATCGCCGCAAACTTAGAAGATGCCATCGAGGAGCTTCTCTCAAAATTGAATCAGAACGAATATAGCCTCCTTCTTTTCGACGAGCTGGAAAACGCCGTGATGACGGGCAGCAACCGGGAGGTGAGGGACATTGCTGAGTTCATAAAAAGACTTTACACAGAGCTCAAAGGAGCGATAATAATAGCCTGCGTTCCTCCAGCCTTCCACGTCATCGCCCCGCATCTTCGTGATGTGCCCTACAGACATGTTCGCATGAGGGGAATATCCAATGAGGAAGCTGAGCTGATAATAGCAAAGAGGATCCAGGCCTGTCGTGGAGATCTGGTCAAGAACGGCCCCCTAGAGTCCACGTATCCATTTTCCAAAGACGCAATATATCTCCTGAATGAACTTGCTGGTGGAAATCCTAGGAGACTTCTTAAGTACGCTCGATCCATGCTCACCACCTCCGTGCTCTCGGACCTGGCTAAGGGAGGCACGATAGATTCATCTAAAATAATGAAAAGCATCCCTGTTTCTCGTTCCTCGCCTGATAGGAGGGGAAATCATGAAGATTTACCACCCGAGGTACGCAAGCTTTTGTCTCATTTTGGGGAGACTCCTTTTTCAACAATTGAGGCTTCTAAAGTCCTCGAGAGATCCATTTCTGAATGTAAGTATCTGTTAGATGATTTCGTGAGAAAAAGCTTCCTCACAAGAGAGGGGCCCAGATATAAAGTGGTTCTATCTTCCTCCTGATAAACACCTCAAAATCCTGCCCCAGATCTCTACAAAAAGCTTCTCTTCAGGAGTAGGGACACCAAGATCCTCAAACCAGGAAGAAATCCTGTCAGCATACTCTCTTAGAAGCTCCTCCTCGGATGATATCGCTCTATAGAATATGCTAACCTGTTGTTTGTCATTTATGGAGTTTAGCAGACCTAACAGAAAGGTTCTCCCTTCCTCCGTACTGCTCTCCTTGATCATGGACTCGATCTCAGAGCGTGCTTCAGATATAGACATCTCGCCTAGCCGAACCTTCTTTAATAACTCCGCTACCTTACTGGAAAGGTCTTCTAGGCCCCCCATCAAGCTCACCTTTTTAAGTTCTTGCCGTTGACCTACATACCTTGGGGGATGATCTAATCGAGCCCGTTGAGGGCGATAATGAAATAGATCTTGAGTACTGACCCCCTCATCCCTTATAAAGGGATTTAAAAACCTTTCCCCAAGACTAGGACCCTTTATTTCTTCTCCTCTCCGGCGCCTCTCATTCATGCTGGGCTGAGACCTCCCTCGCTCAGCTCTGAGCACCATACCCACTTCACGACTTCACAGCCCCTTATAAAAGGTTCTGGGGATTCAAGTCGCTCTCATCCCCAACTAATGCAAATGAGCACATCCCCCCTCATAAATCTTTCCGGAAACCATTAGTCCCCCCACCGTCGAGGGAGTAACATTTTTACATGACTTGGTTCTTCAGCTTTATTGCCGAACCCTTCCCTTGGGCCGGTGGTCTAGTGGCTATGACGCCGCCCTCACACGGCGGAGGTCGTGGGTTCGAGTCCCACCCGGCCCATTCCAGGTTCTCTAAAAATTTAGGTGGTTATATGGCCAGGTTTTCGGTTACTAAACTTGCTGAAATGCCCGTTGTCACCGATAAAGGGCTGGTTGTTGGCGAGATCGTTGATCTTATAGTTGACGAATTGAGCGGGAAGATAACCTACTTAGTGGTTAAAAAAGCCAAGAGCGCCGCAGGAGCATTTCTTCAGAAACTAAGACACGACAAGGAGGGCAACATACTCATACCATATCCAGCAGTGAAGCACATAACAGAAATGGTAGTCCTTGATGAGAAATTCTTGAGAATACATGCTTTGACAAAGGGATGAATAACTCCCATCAACTGAACTGGGCAAAGTAATTTTTATTTGGGCGCTTCTAGATCTCGTGGTCGTAATTTCATGTACGGCGAGAAAGTCATAGTGGCGTATGTGAAGACAAACGTACATGACCACCACGAGTACCTCATAAAGCTGGGGATACTGGAGGAGCTGATAAGATCCTTGGGAGGCAAGGTAGTCTGTAGAACAATTCAGGTCAGAAGGAAGCCTAGAGTGGATTATGTCTTTGGTAAGGGAAAAATAGAAGAGCTAAAAAATAAGATCTCCGAGGTTAAGGCGACATCCGTTGTGTTTTACAACACATTATCGAGCAAACAACGATGGAACCTCGAAAGAGTGCTGAGAGTCGAGGTTTTAGACAGATACGACGTGACCCTCGAGGTCTTTAAAGAGGCTTCTCAGGACGTCCTATCCAAGTTGCAGATAGAGATGGCTGCCTTGAAGAAAATGTTTCCGTACGTGAAGCTTCAGGCGTCAATAAAGTACAAGAAGATGAGAGCCGGTTTCAAAGGCGGTGGAGAGTATGCCTACCATAAGCAAATAAATGCAATACAGAGGAGAATGAAGATACTGCGCAGGAAGATAGAGAAATGCCGTACCAGAAAAATTGAGGAAATAAGAAAAAAGAAGGAATCGGGGGGCAAGATAGTAGTACTGGTAGGCCACTATAACGCCGGCAAAACAAGTTTATTCAACAGACTTACCGGTCTTAATAAGCCGGTCAGCTCCTCTCCCTTCACAACTCTCTCGAGTAAGTACGCCAACCTCCTAGACGGTAGTACCTACCTAGTGGATACCATAGGGTTCGTGGTGGATCAGGACCCCCGACTCATAACCTCCTTCGAGATAAATTTGATAGACATAATGAACGCTGACTTGGCGCTCTTGGTAATTGACGCCTCCGATAGGAGTAAGGTCTTCGATCTGAAGTTAAAGGAGGTCACCAATATACTTAGGAGCATAGAGGTAGACAGCGAGAAAGTGATCCCAGTCCTCAACAAGGTGGACTTGATCGATGAAAAAGAATTGCTGGAGAAGAGAGATAAAGTCATAGAGGCGGGATACTCAAGCCCTGTTATGGTGAGTGCCCTCACAGGATACGGTACAACGGAGCTCCTCTCCGCAGTAAGGTCTAAACTTAAAAGAAGGCTCGTCTTGGAGATCTGAAAAAGAGTTTCAGATCTGAAAAGATAATCAAATATGATTAAGTTTATATTTCAGCTCGCTTCTCAGCCTTTGATGAGGACGAAAGAGTTCGCTCTGTCGGTGATCTTAGGAGCACTCGGAAACGTCATAGGCATAGCTTCTCTGGAGATTTTCTCGGTAATCAGCCCTCAAGTAGCGCTGGATCTCTCCCATTACGGAACCTTCCTTTCAGCTGCCATCTTGGGCCCCAAATACGGTCTGCTGACCGGTCTTATAGTATCTATTTCTCCGTATGTGCGTTTCGGACTTCAAGGGGCATATGGTCCAATATTCGGCGCGCTGATCTTTCCTGGAAAAGCCATGACCGGGTATTTTTCGGGTCTCCTCATGAAGAGGACGAGGCCTATCGTGGCTGTGATCTTGGGCTACGTGCCCGAGAGCATATTCACCTATCTAACAATAGCCATCTGGGCGCCCATGTTCCTATCTCGGGAGGCTCTAGCGGTAATACCCCCTTCTGTGGTGGCGCTCATCCTAGCTAAAGCTTGGGCGGAGGTCATAGTTCTGGCATTTCTTGCGGAATTATCCGTCAAAAAACTATGCGGGAGGGTCGTGATTTGCTACTGTCAGCGCCTTTGAGTGAGACCTATCACTTTGTAGATCAGGGCGGCCATGGTTAGCGAGTCGCTCTTGGTAAAGGGACATGGGCGAAATTCCACGACGTCCATGGAAACAATCTCTAGGTGGTCAGCTATCTCGTGCAGCAGGTTAACTGCCTCTCTATACCCAACACCCCCCGGCTCCGGGGTGGGCACGCAAGGAACTATCGAAGGATCGAGAAAATCTGCATCTATGCTTAGATGAACTCTTCTTCCCTCAATGTCCGCCAAGAAATCCCTCAATCCTTCCAATTTAGTGGTCGGAATTATACGCAACCTCTCTTTCTCTTCTTTTTCAGCCATTAAAACCTCTTCCTCGGACATAGACCTGACCCCAACTATAAGGATCCGAGCTGACGGAAACGTTTCCAGTATTCTGGCTGTCGTGCATGCATGGCTGTATTTTGAACCTTGATAACTATCTGCGAGATCAGCGTGGGCATCTAGAGATAAGTACACATCGCACTCTCTCTCCTTGAAAGCCGCCGTAAAGCTGAATAACGAAAGTATATGGTCTCCCCCTAGCAGTATAGGAAACTTTCCATCTAAATGTATCTTGCTTAGGGTTGATCTCAAGATCTCTCCTGCCTTAACTAGGTCTACCGGTGCTACGATCTCGTTCATGGTAAATATGCCTGCCTCGGCTGGACAGAAACCCAACTCCATGTCATAAGGCTCCAGATATCTTGAGGCTTCTATTATGCTGAGAGGCCCCTCATCGGATCCTCCTCTCCACGAAAAGGTCCTGCAGAATGGGAAGGGAACTACGACATAACTAGCTTCATCATAACTGTGCCCTAAGGCCAAGAACGAGATAGGAGCTTCCCCCATATTAATGCCTCCTTGCAATGTGGCTTGGTCACAGGGATGAACCTTCCACCTCTTCTTATCTGGAGGGCTTCTTCCTAAATCTTAAGCCATGAAAAGCGAACCCCGGTCGAGCCCTCCTCTTCTGGTTGAAAGCTTTTTATAGTTCTTGCTGTAGGATATGGAGGAGTCCACTTAAGGAACAAAGAGAAGGAAGGTGATGAGATATGTCCGCCAGAGTTGGAGTCCCTCTAACTGAAAGAATCCTTGAGTTCCTGGACCAGCAGAATCCGGGTCTTAAGTCCTCCGTCTGGAAGATCTACTATCCGATGAGGGAGGAGGAGGCCATCGAGGTTAGTGTAAAGCCGGGCACCCTACAGGGAAGCACCATGGAATTAATCTTTGAGAATAGAAAGTTGGTTGTGAGGGAGGAGCAGGCTCCTCCTCCGAAGAGAGGTGCTCCCACCGCTAGCAGCGGGTTCTAAGTCTCTTTTTAAATACTCCCCACTTTTTGGAGAACGGAGACGCCACTAAGATGTAATCTCTACAGATCTCCCAGTCCTCGATAACCTGAAATAAAAAGTAAATAAATTTTCCTCAGCCTTCTTGTTCCTAGGGGATAACTTGGGCGAACTCAAAAAAGTGGAGATAGTCTTGCCGATCTCCCACCCTTCCTTGGGCGCTATGGGCAAGACCGGCATATGGAGAGTATTCAAACCTGTGATTGACCTATCTAAGTGCATCAAATGCTGGCAATGCTGGCTCTACTGTCCCGAGGATGCCATCGTAAAGGAGGAAGACCATCCCAAAATCGATTACGAGTACTGCAAAGGGTGCGGAGTTTGCAAGGAGGTTTGCCGAGTAGGTGCGATAGATATGGTCAGGGAGGGGTAAGACTTGGGCGAATGGGAGCTAATAAACACAAATCAAGCGGCGGCTCATGCGGCTCGTTTAGTTAGGGCAGCAGTGATTCCTGCTTATCCAATAACTCCTCAAACCACTGTTGTAGAGACTATTGAGGAGTTCATACATAGAGGCTTCATGGACGCGGAGTATATTCGTGTTGAGAGCGAGCACAGTGCGATGGCAGCGGCCATAGGAGCAGCAGCATCTGGTGTGAGAACCTTCACAGCAACCTCAAGCCAGGGCCTGCTCTACATGAGCGAGGTGGTTTTCTGGGCCGCGGGGTCCAGACTTCCGATAGGGATGGTGATTGTGGACAGAGCTGTAGGTCCGCCCTGGAACATACACGCTGATCACCAGGATGCTATGAGTCAGAGAGACAGTGGATGGCTCCAGATGTTCGTGTCCTCCGCTCAGGAAGCGCTGGACTCGGTCATAATGATGTATAAGGTGGCCGAAAATCCGGAAGTTCTCCTGCCTTTTATGGTGTGTATAGATGCCTTCATATTGAGCCATACCTACATGCCGGTCAATATACCGGACCAGGCAGAGGTCGACTCCTTCCTGCCAGCGTACAAGCCACCTCACTGGGTGCTGGATCCAAACTCACCCGTAGATATGGGCAACCTGGTCATGCCAACGGAGGACTACATGGAGATGAGATGGTCCATACATGCCTCCATGAAGAGGGCGAAAGAGCTACTTGACAAGACATCTAGAGAATTTGCTGAGAAATTTGGCAGAGATCACGGGGGATCAGTTAAAGCCGTTAACTTAGAGGACGCGGATGTAGCGATAGTGGCCTTGGGGACACTTTCCTCCGAGGCTGAGTACGCCTTAGAGCACATCGACGTAGCAAGGACGGGGCTCCTAAAGGTACGCATGTTCCGGCCCTTCCCAAGAGAGGAGGTAATAAGGCTTCTGAAGGACAAAGACGTTGTTGTGGTCCTAGATAGGAGTATATCCTTCAGTCACTCAGGTCCACTGGCCATGGAGGTCCGTTCTGCGCTGTACGGAATAAGTGAGGCTCCAAAGATAGTCAACTTCATAGCGGGGCTCGGAGGTAGGGATGTGACGTACAGAGACATAGTTTCCATGGTGAACTTCGCCGTAAAGGTTCCTAAAGATGAGGTCCTCCCTTGCTACTGGTACGGACTCAAGGATCGCATTCGTAACTTGGGATGGGAGGAGGTGATCTAGATGGTGCTCACGATAAAGGATCTGATGGATAGGGAAAGAACTTACCTACCCGGATCTGCTTCTTGTCCTGGTTGTGGTGCATCACTGGCTTTTAAGCTAGCTTCCAAGGTCCTTGGTAGGAATACAATATATGTAGTTCCAGCGTGCTGCTTCAGCGTGATTCAGGGTCCCTATCCCAAAACCTGCGTCAACGCTCCTCTCATAAATATCGCCTTTGCAGCAGCCGCTGCCTGTGCCAGCGGTATAGCCCGCGCACATAAGATGATGGGAAAGAAGGTAAACGTGGTCGTGTGGGCAGGAGATGGTGGAACAGCTGATATTGGACTACAAGCTTTGTCAGGGGCGGCAGAAAGAAATGAGGACATAATATATGTTTGCTACGATAACGAAGCCTACATGAACACCGG
>CAZGKA010000007.1:0-31851 GCA_964525965.1 uncultured Nitrososphaerota archaeon | reverse complement strand
GTGCCTACTCCCTAAGGCTCCTCACCCTCAGGGACGGAGATGACAGGGAGTACCTCAGGAAGTCCCTCAAGTTCGCTGCTGTGCTGGGGTTCGTCGCTCTGGCAATTCAGGGAACGATCTCTGGACACGCGATGGGCGTGGCCGTGGCGGAACACAATCCGGAGAAGCTGGCAGCGATGGAGGGAACGAGCTCCTCCATAACTAGCTTGACGAAGGCCCTCGGCATGGGGTGGTTCACCGATAAGTTCATGCCCCTCGCGGCCTACGGAAGCTCGCAGGCGAAGCTTCCATCATACGATCAGATAGCTCCGAGCTACAGGCCGCCGCTGATAGTTCACTACTTCTACTACACCAAGCTCGGGCTGGCGCTCTTGCTCGGCCTCATATCCCTGATACTGCTGATGTACGTTCTTAGGAGGGATGAGCCCCCGAGATGGGTCTTAGCACTGACGGTGGCATCTCCGGTCCTGGCTCAGGTGGTCAGCTTCTTGGGATGGGCTGTCAGGGAGGTGGGAAGGAAGCCATGGGCGATCTATGGGATAATGGACGTGAAGACGGAGCTCACAATCAACCCTCCGCCCGCCTGGGAGGTAGCTGTGATAGCCCTGTACTTCATCGCCGTGCTCTCGGTGCTCGGCTTCGTCGTGTACAGGTACCTCTGGAGGAGGTGATCGTATGAGCGCAACCCCCCTGTCGATCGTGACCCTCATCTCTGTGACCTTCGGCTTCCACATAGCACTGGTCAACCTGGACATAGCTCTGGCCACGATAATCGTTCTGATGAAGTGGATTGGCGACTCCAGGAGGGACGACTTCATGAAGGCCAGAGCCAGAACCCTCATGAGGTACTACGCCAGCACCTACGCTGTGGCCGGAGTCTTCGGAACGGCCTTCACCGTGGTGCTGCTGAGCTTCTATCCCTCCTTCTTGGGACTGGCCGGAAACATAGCCTGGGCTCCGTTCAGCATAGCCATACTGATGATAGTGCTGAGGTTCTTGAGCATAGCAGGCTACTGGTACCTGTGGGACAGGGTCTCCAGCCTGGCACACATGATTGTGGGTGCGGCCATGGCCGTCTCGGGCTTCCTCATACCCTTCGGGTTCAGGGCCGTGTTTGCCTTTCTGAACGCTCCCTACGGCCTGGAGCTCTCACCAAAACCTCATCTTGATCTGATAAAGGCGCTCTCAAACCCGACATTTGCCCCACTCTATATTAAGAGCGTGCTCGGTGCGATGGCGGTCGGCTCCATGGTCCTGGTGGCAGCCTACTCCTGGAGATACCTGACGACCCTGGAGAACGAGGACAGGTATCTGGACCTGATCAAGAACCTGTCAGAATCAGGGCTCGTCTTCCTGGTTCTCTCCATCCTGGCTGGAGGATGGTACTCGATGAGCCTCTTCACCGCCTCACCCTACAAGTTCTACAACGTGTTCGGATCGATGATGGGGGTGAAGCCCGAGCACGATCTCAGCGGGATGTTCTACGTGAAGATGATGGTGGTGGCGGCACAGCTTCTTCTGCTTCTCTACATCTTCATGGAGGTCAGGAAATCCAGATTGAGCGAGAGAAAGGCCAGATACGCACTTGCACTTGCCCCTCTTGCGTTGGCAGGAGTCGTGTGCAGTGAGCTGCTGAACATGTACAGCCAGCTGCCCTACTTCGTTGCCAGACCGGACCTGGTGAAGAAGCTGCCGGAGCTCATGGCACAGGCCCTCATGACCACAAACGTGAACAGCCTAGCGAACCTGCCCAGTCTCTTCCTCATAACAACAGCGCTCCTGGTTCCGCTGATAGCAGCAGTTCTCCTGCTCTTCTACCTGATCCTCTCCAACGGCTCCTGATCTTCTCCTCTTTTTTGTTCTGGCAGCCGGAATAAATGTCCGCGTCCATCTTCGGCTTGAAATCACTTCAGAGCTACCAGAAATAGCCTTTTTGCCTTCCTCGGCTCTTCAAATTTCATATCTCCGTATATCTTCACTTGCGAGAAGTTGGCCATCGAAGCAGCGAGCCTGAGCTCCTGGGCCGTGTACAGCCTTATCACATCGTGCATCAGGTAGGTCTTCGAGCTTCCATCCCTTTCTATCACTGTTATGGCCCTTCTGAAGTGGACGAGACACCTCACATCCTCGATGTCGTGGTAGTCGATCATCAGGAGCTTCCGATCCCCCATCTCAGCGTCCCAGACGATCGGTCCCTCGTGCCACCTCAGAAATGCTAGGGGATTGGGAGCATCAGCGATGAAGACACCTCCTCTCCTTATAGCCCTCCTGACCGTCTCAAAAAGGGACACTAGATCCTCAAACTCGGTCATGTAGTTTATGCTCGTGAAGAACATTGTCGCGGCATCGAACTCCTCCCGGAAGTTCAGCTTCCTCACGTCCGACCTGATGAATGTGACATTTAGGTTCCCAAGTGAGCTGGCCTTCCTCCTGGCTATGTCTATGACCTCTTGGTGGAGGTCCACTCCCACAACATCATATCCCCTCCTCGCAAGCTCTATGGTGGGGCCCCCAGTTCCACAAGCCAGGTCTAGGATCCTTCTGACATTTATCCTGGCGTCTCTGTTGAATATGCTCCTCACAAACTCCACGGTCCTTGGTACGGTCTCCTCCAAGTACCTCCTGTAGATAACGTCGTAGTACTCGGCGAGCTCCGTGTAGAGAAGGTGGTCCATCGTGATGCGACCCTCCTGACGGTTAATCAAAATTTAAACCCTTAAAATCTTAAGCCCTCGGGGACGCTGGAGCCTCAAAGTTAATCACTGCCCCTCCTTGCCCATCCAGATCCTCCTCACACCCTCAATCCCATCAAACTTCCTGTCCTCAGATACTATCACGTCCAGGCCGTTTACCCTCATCACCCCCACGTGTATGGCGTCCGATGGCTTGAGGCCATACCTCCTGATGACGTTCAGTGCCTGGTCCAGCTCTTCCTCCCCTATCGGGAGGATCGTCACGTAGGGCTTCACCACGCTCTCGATCAGCTCGAGCGTTACCTCGTAAGGCACGTTGTACTTCCTCCTCGAGATGAACAGCAGCTCGTCGATGACCAGGGCGTCGGTGTAGGCCCTGCTCTCCATGACCAGCTTGACGTAGTAGTCATCGTACAGCATCCTCTCAGAGGGTTCCGCGACCGTGTTGAGGTATATCAGGAGGTTGGCGTCCACGAACACCTTCAATAGAACTCCTCCTCCAGGCTGACTCCCGCAAGTTCACCGGGCTTTGGCTCCCTTCTGTCTGGAATCTTTCTGAGGGTCAACCAGTGCTTCCTCAGGGCTTTTCTCAGCTCATCGACGTTGATCTTCCTGACGGGCTTGAGCACGATCCCGTCCCTGATCTCGACGATCACCTCATCGCCCTCCTCGATGCCGACCGCCTCGCGGACGGCCTTGGGCAGTATTATGTAGCCCTTCCTCCCGACCTTCAGCCTGAGGGTCAAACCGGGTTCACCTGAAGTCAAATCATGGTTAACCAATACAAAAACTTTTTTCACAGGGGATCGGCCCGAACAGGGTATTGATTTTAAGCTCTCTCCGTAAGGTGGCGGGGAGATGATCTGACTACCCGGGACTGAACAGTGATGTGGCCGGCATTGAGAGATCCCCGGAGAGGTAAAGACGTATGAGGCTCAGGGTCGGCGTAGACGTGGGCGGAACCTTTACGGATCTCGTCTGCTATGACCGATCCTCAGGCAGGCTTATACACCTCAAGGTGCTCACCACCCCATCCAGGCCGGTAAAGGGGGTTCTCAAGGCCCTTCATGAGGTTGATCTAAGCGAGGTAGAGGTGTTGGCCCACGCCAGCACCCTGGGGACCAACTTCTTCTTCGGTCAGGAGGGACTGAAGGTTCCCGAGGCTGTTTTGATAACGAACAAGGGCTTCAGGGATGTGCTGGAGATAGGGAGGCAGAACAGGCCGGAGATATACAACCTGTTCTTCAGGAGGCCTCCTCCCCTGATACCCAGGGATAGGAGGGTCGAGGTCTCGTGCAGGATGGATGCTGAGGGGAGAGAGCTCATCCCCCTGAACGAGGAGGAGGTCAGGAGGATCGCCAGGAGGTTCAGCTGCGAGGTCTATATAGTGTCCTTCCTCCACAGCTTCGTCAATCCGGAGCACGAGCTCAGGGCGAAGAGGGTGATAGAGGAGGAGAGACCCGGAGTTGTCGTGGTGGTAAGTCACGAGGTCGATCCTCAGCCAGGCGAATACGAGAGGACGAGCACTGCCGTGGTGGACGCCCTCCTGAGACCTCTCCTCTCCAAGTACATAGAGGAGCTCGAGAGGGAACTGAGGAACAGAGGGTTCAGGGGGAGGCTGCTCCTGATGCAGAGCAGCGGGGGAGCCGCTACTCCGGAGGAGGTCTTCAAGAGGCCTGCCCTCTTCATAGAGAGCGGTCCTGCTGCCGGAGCTGTGGCCACGGCACATTTCTCAAGACTCATGGGGATCGAGAAGGCCATAGGGTTCGACATGGGAGGGACCACCGCCAAGGCCTCCTCGATAGTCGGGGGACAGCCGGAGGTGGTCGGGAGCTACGAGGTGGGGGGAAAGGTCCACATGGGCAGGCTCGTCAGGGGGAGCGGCTATCCGGTGAGACATCCGTGCGTTGATCTGGCTGAGGTGAGCGCTGGCGGGGGCACGGTGGCGTGGATCGATCCCGGAGGCTTGCTGAGGGTGGGCCCCAGAAGCTCAGGGGCCGATCCAGGACCTGCCTGCTACGGGAGAGGAGGTAAAGAGCCGACGGTCACGGACGCCAACCTCCTGCTCGGCAGGCTTCCCAGATCCCTTGCGGGAGGCAGGGTTCTTCTGGACGAAAAACTTGCTGAGAGGGCCATGAGCTCCCTGGCAGAGAGGCTGGAGGTAAGCACCGAGGAGGTGGCCTGGTCCATCATACGGCTGGCCAACGTGGTGATGGGAAGGGCCCTGAGGATAGTGACCGTCGAGAGGGGACACGATCCGAGGGAGTTCGTTCTGTTCGCCTTCGGAGGAGCTGGGCCCCTGCATGCTGCGGAGCTCTCAATGGAACTTGGAGTTAGGAGGATCGTGGTTCCTCCCATGCCCGGTGTCTTCTCAGCCCTAGGACTCCTGGTCTCGGACTACAGATGCGACCTTCATGCTCCCTTCAGGGATCCAGATGAGGTGGAGGAGACTTTCAGATCTCTCGAGGAGAGGGCCAGGAGGATCCTCGGAGGAGATCCGGTCATCACCAGGTTCTTGGAGGTGAGGTACAGGGGGCAGGGATACTCGCTTCCAGTCCCCTACACGAACCTCGAGCAGGCGATGGAGGAGTTTCACAACATACATGCCGCTAGGTACGGGTTCAGCTCTCCCGAGGAGGAGGTCGAGCCAGTGCTGTTGAGGATTCAGGCCTTCAGGGTTGTGGAGAAGCCCTCCTTCCTCATGGGCAAGGAGGAGGAACATCGTCCTGAACCGTTCGATGAGAGGATGGTCCGGTTCAGCTCCGGATGGGAGCAATCCAGGATCTATCGTAGGGCTGAGCTGAGGCCAGGAGCGACGTTCGAGGGTCCAGCCATCGTGGAGAGCGACGACAGCACGGTCGTCGTTCCTCCGGGCGTGGAGGTCAGGGTTCACAGCACGGGATCCATCCTGATGGAGGTGAGCTCGTGACCGACAGGATGACCCTCGAGGTGATATGGCATGCAGCAGTCTTCGCGGCCGAGGAGATGGGTGTCGTCCTGAAGAACACGGCCTACAGCCCAAACATAAAGGATAGGATGGATCACTCCTGCGCAATCCTATCTCCAGAGGGAGAGCTCGTGGCTCAAGCGGAGCACATACCCGTACATCTTGGGAGCATGGCCGTCGGAGCTCTGAACGTGATGAAGGTCGTTGATCTCGAGCCAGGAGATGTGGTGTTGGTCAACGATCCCTACCTGGCCGGCACCCACCTGAACGATCTCATGGTCCTCAAGCCCGTCCACGTCTCCGGGAGGACCGTGGCCATAGTGGCCAACAAGGCCCATCACGTGGACGTCGGAGGATCGGTTCCGGGAAGCCTCGGAGGCGATGTCTCGGAGCTCCTGCAGGAAGGTCTTGTGATACCCCCGGTGAAGGTGGTCGAGAGGGGCGAGCTCAGGGAGGACCTGCTCTCCCTTCTGGAGGCGAACGTCAGAGTCCCTAGGACGTTCAGAGGAGATCTGAAGGCTCAGCTAGCTGCCCTCAATGTTGGGGAGAAGAGAATATCCGAGCTTGCCGAGAGGTATGGTGCAGAAACAGTCCTCGAGGCTTGGGGTTCAGCTCTGGACTACACCGAGAGGTACACCAGGGAGATCCTCAGGGGAGCTCCTGAGGGGAGCCACAGAGCGGAGGACTTCCTGGAGGTCAACGACTCCCTCCTGAGGATAGCCGTTCAGGTGACCGTCAGGGGAGACACGATGACCGTGAACTTCACCGGAACCTCAAAGCAGGTTGAATCTCCTGTGAACGCTGTCTACGGCGTGACCGTGGCCTCGACCTCCTTCTCAGTTAAGTCCGTCTTGGACCCCGAGATGCCGATGAACCAAGGTTTCCTGAGGGCCATAAGAATAGAGGCTCCTCTCGGGACGATCGTGAACCCGGTAAAACCAGCTCCAGTTTCCGTGGGCAATGTGGAGACAAGTCAGAGGATAGCGGACGTTGTGCTGAGGGCCCTGGCGGAGTTCTTCCCGGACAGGGTTCCAGCAGCCAGCTGCGGGACCATGACCAACGTCTCCATGGGAGGGAGGGGATGGGCCTTCTACGAGACCATAGGTGGAGGGAGCGGAGCCAGACCTCACGAGGACGGCGTGGACGGAGTGCACACGAACATGACCAACACTAGGAACACGCCGGTGGAGCTCATAGAGAGGGAGTATCCAGTGCTGATAGAGGAGTACTCCCTGAGGAGGGACAGCGGCGGACCTGGAACCTACAGGGGAGGGCTGGGGATCGTTAGATCATACCTGGCCATGGAGGACGGCATAAGGGTCTCGATAAACTGCGATAGGGTAAAGACCTCTCCCTGGGGGCTTAAAGGAGGAAAAAACGGAGCTACAGCGGAGATAACTGTCAGGAGGGCTGATGGATCCGTCGAGGTGCTTCCGAGCAAGGCTGTTCTGGTGCTCAACAGAGGAGATCTCCTCACAGTGAAAACTCCGGGAGGCGGCGGATATGGGGCTCCTTCCATGAGGGAGATTGAGCTGATAGAGAAGGACCTCCTCCAGGAGAAGATCTCGCAGGAGCACGCCAGGCGGGAGTACTCCTACGCGAAGGAACCAATAAATAGTTCCGGGCATCTGTAAGGTGGTGGTTCTGTGGAGAGGCTGCTCGTCATAGGGCTCGACTGCGTTCCGATGACCCTGCTTCAGAGGTTCAGGGCCGTGATGCCTAACATCTCCGCTCTCATGGAGGAAGGCCTCTACGGAAACATGAAAACCTGTTACCCACCGATCACCGTCCCCGCCTGGGCCGTGATGGCCACGGGCAGGCAACCGGGTGAGATGGGGATATACGGCTTCAGGCACAGGAGGACCGGCACCTACAACGACATGTACATAATAACGTCCAAGGACCTCAGAGTAGAGGCTGTATGGCACAAGCTCGCTAGGAAGGGCAGAAGATCTATTCTGGTCAGCTTCCCGCCCTCATACCCGCCTCCGGTGATAAACGGTATATCGATAAGTGACTTTCACACCCCCTCAACGGCCAAGAACTACACCTTCCCGCCCTGGGTCAGGTCCGAGCTGGAGAAGAGGTTCGGCAGGTTCATATTCGATGTTGAGTTCAGGGTGGAGGACAGGGATCCTCTGGTGGGCAAGCTCTTCGAGATGACGGAGCAGCACTTCAAGGTCGTCAGGTACCTATCCCAGAAGAAGTGGGACCTCCTTTGGTACGTTGAGATAGGGCCCGACAGGCTCCACCACGCCTTCTGGAAGTTCTTCGATCCCGAGCATCCGAAGCACGTTCCCGGCAACAAATACGAGGACATAGCCGAGAGGTACTACAGGATGCTCGACGAGAAGGTGGGGGAGCTGCTGAGCTCTCTCAAAGTTCCCGTGCTCATAGTCTCGGACCACGGGGCCAAGCCGATGCATGGAGCTTTCGTCATAAACGAGTGGCTTGCGGACAACGGCTACCTGAAGTTTGAGATGCCTGAGGAGAAGAGGGACATCTCAGAGGTCAAGGTGGACTGGGACCACACGGTGGCCTGGGGGTGGGGCGGCTACTACTCCAGGATCTTCATAAACCTGAAGGGAAGGGAGCCCAACGGGAAGGTGAGTCCGGAGGACTACGACTCGGTGGTGGAGCAGATAAGGGATGACCTCTCGAAGGTCAGCACCCCCGATGGTAGGACCATGAGGAACATAGTCCACAGGCCCCACGAGGTCTACAGGGAGGTCAGAGGCGATTACCCGGATCTGATGCTCTACGTCGACGATCTGAACTGGAGGGCCGCCGGCACCGTGGGGTACAGAAGCTGGTACCTTCCTGAGAACGACAAGGGTCCGGACGACGCCATGCATGACTGGCACGGGATCTACATAGCGTACGACCCTGAGGGAAGGTTAAAGAAGGGAAAGGAGGACAGGGAAATATACGACATCAGGCCACTGATCGAGAGGATTATGGAAATCGAAGGTTGAAAAATAAAGAAAGATTCTTCAAACTCCCTTCAAGAGCCGCTCTTCATAAGCACGGATACGCCAGCTATGAGTATCATCACGGAGAGCAGAAACCGGAGCGGCCTCCTCGAGATCCTGTTGTTCAGCCTGACCCCTACGAAGGTTCCCGGTATGGAGCCCACCAGCAGGGCCCCAGCTACCACTGGGTTCACCCCTCCTATGGACATGTGGAACAGACATCCCAGCAGGGATATGGTGAAGCCGAAAGCCAGGTCCGTTCCTACCATCTTCTTCGGGGAGTCCATGATCCTCATGAGGTAGGGCATGAGCATGGAGCCGGCTCCGACGGAGGTAAGCTCGACAGCTGATCCCACCAGGAAGGATATCCCGAGGAGGCCTCCTCTCGAGCCCTTGGTGCCTCCCGACTCCCCCCTGACGAACCTGTAGATGTGGAGCAGGGAGACCCCTATGAGCACCACCCCGACGGCAGCTGCTGTGATCTCGTTGAGCAGGGAGACCCTCCTGAAGTACTCTATCAGAGCTGAGCTCACGGCGAGGCCGGCTAGGCTTCCAATGAGCAAGTTCTTAAGGATCTTCAAGTCGACATCTCCTCTCTTCAGGTAGAGAGCGGATCCGAGGCTCTTGTTCACGGTGTTGAAGAGGAGGTCCGATCCCACAGCTATTCTGGGCTCCATTCCTAGGAGTATCAGGAGGGGAGTGGTGAGGGAGGCCCCCCCTATCCCGGAGAGGGCCACCAGCACTCCAACGACAAAACCAGCTGCTGACAGCAGTAGGAGGTCAATCATTCAGGTAACCCAGCTCCCTCAGCTTGTTCAGGATCTTATCGACGCACTCCTCCAGGCTCTCCTTCTCAGTATCAACAACGACCTCGGGGTTAAGAGGTTCCTCGTACGGATCCTGAAGTCCTGTCATGTTGGTTATCTCTCCCTTGAGAGCCTTCTTGTAGAGCCCCTTGGGATCCCTGCGCATGCAGGTCTCCAGCGAGCACCTGACGTAGACCTCCACAAAGTCGCCGACGGTCCTCTTGGCCAGATCCCTCACCGATCTGTAGGGCGAGACGAAGGAGGCTATCACAGCCACACCGTTCCTGGCCAGCAGCTTGCACACGTAGGCGACCCTCCTGAGGTGAAGCTCTCTGTCCTCCCTGGAGAAGCCCTCCTTAGGGCTCAACCACTTTCTCACCTCATCTCCATCCAGGAGCTCCACGTTCCTTCCTCTCCTCCTCAGCTCCTCGGCCAGCCTCCTAGCTATGGTCGTCTTACCCGAACCCGGCAGTCCAGTGAGCCAGACGACGAATCCCCTCATGCCATCACCTCCATCACTCCACGAACGGGTTCTCGAAGCTCATTATCACGTCCACAACCTCAGGCCTCATGAGCTCCGGAGGAGGCCTCTTCCCCTCCAATATGAGCTTCCTCATCTTCGTTCCACTGAACCTGATCTTCTGGCTCTCGTCATGTGGACAGAACCTCTCGTTGACGATCCCTCCACACTTCCTGCAGTAGAAGAACTCCTTGAAGAACAGAGGAGTTATGCCGAGGTCGGGAAACTCCCTGAAGATCTCCTGAGCCTCGTACGGTCCATAGAAGTTCCCCACACCTGCATGATCCCTGCCGACCACGAAGTGCGTGCATCCAAAGTTCTTCCTCATTATGGCGTGAAATATCGCCTCTCTGGGACCGGCGTACCTCATGTTGTAGAGGAGGACGCTCATCACAGCGGAGTCCTTCGGGTAGTAGTGCTCTATCAGGACCTTGTAGGCCTCGAGGATGACATCGTCCCTGAAATCTCCTCTCTTCTTCTTCCCTATCACGGGGTTTATGAACAAACCGTCCACGAAGGTCAAAGCGGTCTTCTGGAGGTACTCATGTCCTATGTGCGGTGCGTTCCTGGTCTGGAAGCCTACAACAGTCCTCCACCCCTTCTCTTGGAACAGGACGCGGGTTTCAACGGGCCACAGGAGGTACCTCTCGAACCCGCTCTCCAGGTGGTTCAACAGGGTTATCTTGCCGCCGAGCAGGAGGTCCTTCTTGGAGTAGACCTCGAGCACCCCGGGGTGCTCGGTGCTCTCGGTCTTGAACACCTTCCTGGCGTACTCCTTCTTGTCGTATCCGTAGATCTCTTCGATCTCCATGACCGCTAATATCTTCCCATTGACCTCTAGGGCAAGCGAGTCTCCCTCGGACACGCCAGCTATGTCCTCCTCGTTCACGTCCAGAACTATGGGTATGGTCCACGGGGTATCGTCGGGCAGCCTCATGTTGTCGAGGACGTGCTGGAATTCATCAGCCAGCAGAAATCCCTCTATCGGACTGTAAACTCCGTGAGCTATGTTCATGACATCGACAGCCAGGTCCCTAGTTATTTTCAGCTTTTTCATCTCAGAAGCTTCCTCGAGGAGCCTTTCTCCCTCTTGATCGGAGGCCACCCTGTTAACTAGTTTTCCTCCGTGTGGAGCTGAGACCATGGGGACACCCCGCCTCAGATGTAGCCCAAAGCCTTGAGCTTCTTCTTTATCTCCTCGACCTCCTTCTCGCTGAACGGGTTGGCCATCTTCTCAGCTTCGTGCATGGCGACGACCTCCCTGAGGACATATGTGACGTAATCAGACACAGATTTGAAACCAGTAAGCTCCACAAGTTTTTTTATCCTCTCATAGAGCGTTACAGGTATGGAAACCGTGGTATACTTGCCTTTTGCCAAGCTACAACCCCTCCGGCTTGATAATTATATGTAATTAAAAAATTTTTTGACCTCTTCGGGACGCTGAATGAGCTAGGAGCTGAGGATTCGGATCTTTTAGGGAACTGTAGAAAACACCGACGGTTCGAGTACTGTAGTACTAGGACGAATCAGGATGAACGTCTTCCTATATGCGTATTGAAACATCAGGAGTTCTTGTGAGTTCTATTCTCTTCCGAGTCTCTCATATTTACTAGATTAATTTATATACAACTTATCTTTCCTACTAAGCAGGAGGAAGAGGATGGTCTCCAGAGTGAAGGTCACCCGAAATTACCAGGTCACAATTCCCGCGGAAATCAGGCTTAAGGCCGGGGTGAAGGAAGGAGACTATCTGGAGGTCTACCTGAACGAGGATGGATGCATAGTCATGAAGAAGGTCAGAAAGAAGAGAAAAACCCTTAGATCTGGGAGGAAGCTTAAGATCGAGGAGATAGACGAGCTTATAGAGAAGGGCAGGGAGGAATCCTTGTGAGGGCGGTGGTGGACACCAACGTTCTGATCTACGACACCTACGAGGACTCCCTGCACCACGTCCTCGCGTCTCAGCTCTTGGACGAACTGGATGAGTGGGTGATCCCTCTCATAGTACTTTACGAGTACGTCTGGTTTCTGAAAGGGATGGGGGAGGGTGCGGAGGTAACGCTGGAGAAGCTCGAGGACTACACCCTGTCCGACAAGTCGCACGTATACAGGGAGGACGATTCGGTGCTGAGAAGGGCTATCTCCACCCTGATGAGGGACAGGCTCACGCTGGGCAAGTTTAATGACGAGGTGATCCTCAGGATCGCCCTGGAGGAGGATCTCCCTCTGGCCACGTTCGACAGGAGACTAAGGTTGAGGGCCAAAAGGACCGGTGTGAAGGTGCTTCCACCCCAGATCGGCAGATGAGACTTTTCACCTCGTGAAAATTCGTGTGATATAACCCTATCTCTGCTCATGGGCGTTCAACTTCTTTTAGATCTGAGGCAGGCGACTTATCGGGATTCACCACAGCATCCGTCTCTCCTGCCAGAGGTATCAAGACCTCCTCTTGCAAGAGACCACAGCGAGCTCAACTAATGCTGGAGGTTTTATGACGTGTCGGGAGGAGAAGTGCTTGTGGAGATCAGCTCCCTGCTGGAGATCACCTTCACATGTTTTGAAGCCTTAGCTCTGAGCCTCTCATCGTCGGTCACAAGTATTAGATCATCCCTGGCAGCAGCGCATACGTATGACGCATCATAAACCGTGATACGCTCCTCTGAAGCCAGGTCGAAGATCTCCTTCTCTAGCCCCTCTATGGACAGAGTTCTGATCACTCTAAACAGGCTGCGCACGAGATCGACAAACTCCAGTGCTGTGTTTCTGTCGATCCTCTTCAGTAGAGCGTGCTCCTTCCACACAGCATTGAGAGATTCGTAAAGCGCCAGATCGATCGTCGCTCCCTTAACAAACGGCTTGACGATGCCCCTCTTGATCAAGTTCACGATGGAGCTCGCGTCGAAGAGGTACACTTCTATCTCCCTTCTCTACCCTCACGTATGATATCAGCTATCTCCTCGTCGGATATGTGGGAAACCTTCTTACTCAGCTTTTTAGCCCTTTTCTCAATTTCATCGAGCATGTGTCTCCTGACCTCCTCCTCCAGAGCCCTCCTGATCACAGGACCAGGCTTAATTCCGTATTTATCAAGAAGCTCCTTCAACCTGCGGGGGACCTTAGCGGAGACCGTGACGTACCCCACGGACATCACTGAACTACCTGTAGGTTTACCTATATAAGGTTTACCTACTGGTAATGGACGATCCTCCAGGGTTCCAGATCTCTCAGGCCTTCCAGAGTCGGGATGTCCGAGAACTCTGCTCTCCTAGTAAGATAAGTCAGGTGATGGGCTGACAGGGGACAGAGGATCTCGTGAGGATACACTCCCGCCTGCTAGATGAATCACCTCAGAAGCTGTGAGGGGATTGGGGTTAAAAGCTTCAGCCGCGTTTGGCCGGAACTTTTCATCAAATCAGGTGGACGGTGCTTCACTAGTTAATTGGCCTGCGGATTTCAACACCACTGGAGAGGGAACCACACCTAGCGCTGGGTGTTATTGATGCGGAGCCCTCCACAGTTCAGTGATCTACAGGTATCCCAGGCTCTTGAGCCTCTTCTTTATCTCCTCCTCTTCCTCGGGCGAGTAAACATCTCCCTGTTCCTCCTCAGAGACGAACTCGTTCAATATGAACTCAACAAGCTCTTCAACAGTGTTGAAGCCCTCGTAACTCTTTAAAGCTCTCTCGAGCTTCTCATAAAGCTCCTTGGAGATTTCTATTGACACCTTATCGGCCATACCTTCACCGGGGAGGTTCCTCAACGGCCTCTTTAAAACATTTAGCGTCTCGCGTCTGGAAATAAATCTAAAATTCTAAACTAAAGTCTGGAGATAAATAGTCCTGAAGCTCTTCAGACCTCCTTCAGCGCAATTATCTACGACCCATGCGTCCAAGCTCGGAGCAAACCTAGTGCGTTCGGTGCGCATTGACAGCCTGCGGCGTGATGGTCTGCATCGATCCATCCCTCACCGCCGGAAATCATCCTTAAAAGACGATAATAAGATCTCAATTAAGGTGGAGCTCCCCTCTTCACGCGCTCTGGAGGGGATCACAGGTCTCCCCACTATGGGAGGTACGATCATGCTTGTCAGGACTAAAATCCTCCTGGTAAAGGACGTGCTCTGTTCAGGTCCCATTCACGAGGACGAACTGAGGATAACGGCCCTTCTCCTCCAGAGGGAGGGAGATCTCGAGCCCTACAAGGTGGTGATAACGGTAGCCCTCAAGGACAGGAGGGGACTGCATCGCCCAAGGGACGCCTGGATGGGATCCTTTGCCGACGAAAGCACAGCTCTCGAGGCCTTGGAGGAGAAGCTCTACGATCTATCCAGGTTTGAGGATCTCGGGTTCGGCTGTCACGAATCCTCAGAAGTTGATCACTCGACCACCGAGTAATGTAAACTATTTTTAGCTAGATCTAGTCCAATCCCGGGATGACCAATGAGGGCGTGGAAGAACCTTGACCATTCCAAAATTGAAGATTTCTGTTCTGGGTATCTCAAATTCATTAGAGAGGTCCGAACGGAGAGGGAAGTAGTTGAATTCCTCGTCAAAGAAGCTGAGGAGAGGGGGTTCGTCAGGATAGACCAGGCCGAGGTGAAGCCCGGTGCAAAGGTGTACGACACCTTCAAGGGAAAGTCCTTCATAGCGGCGGTCATCGGTAAAAGGCCACTCAAGGATGGCATCAGGATAGTTGCAGCTCATGCCGACTCTCCGAGGCTCGAGCCCAAACCGGTTCCCTTGGGGGAGGACAAGGACTCCAACCTGGCCTTTCTCAAGGTCGGATGGTACGGAGGAGTTGTGCTCCATCAGTGGACCTCCATACCCCTAGCCCTCAGAGGGGTCGTGGTGAAGAAGGACGGCACCAAGGTGCACATAAAGACCGACGAGAAGGGGATAACCTTCGTGGCTCCTGAGCTCCTTCCACACCTCAGCAAGAAGAGATTTGACGAGAGAAAAGCTAGAGATGTGGTCAAAGGAGAGGAAATAAAGCTTCTCCTCACGAACACGCAGGAGGAGGACTCGTTCAAGAAGAAAGTGCTCAAAATCCTCAAGGAGGAGTACGGGATAGGGGAGGAGGACTTCCTCAGGGCCGACCTCGAGGTGGTTCCGGCAATCCCACCGGCCGAGGTAGGTCTCGATAGGTCCATGATAGCTGCCTATGGACAGGACGACAGGGTGTGCGTGTACACAGGGTTCAGGGCCCTTCTAGACGTCGAGGATCCGGAGTACACCGTGGTGTTCTGGGCGGTCGACAAGGAGGAGATAGGGAGCGAGACGAACACCTCAGCTCAGGGATCATTCCTCCAGAGGTTTATCCTCAAGCTGATGAGCGATCCCTCTCAGCTTGAACTCGTGGAGTGTTTCTCAAACTCAAAGGCAGCGTCAGCCGATGTCAATGCAGCGATAAACCCCTCGTTCAAGGACATATACGACTCTGAGAATGCTGCCAAACTGGGGGACGGCGTGGCCCTCAGCAAGGTGGGGATAGTCGCTGGCGAGTACGAGGAGAACCTGCCGCATGCCGAGTTCATGGCCTGGGTGATAAAGGTTCTGGAGGACGCTGGTGTCCCGTGGCAGGTGGGAGCACTGGTCAGCAAGGCTGAGAGAGTCGGAGGAGGGGGCACCATAGCGAAGTACCTTGCCAGGCTCGGGATGGACGTTGTGGACATGGGATGTCCCATACTGGGCATGCACTCCCCGTACGAGGTGAGCAGCAAGGCCGACGTCTACTCCTGCTACCTAGCCTACAAAGCCTTCTACCTGGGGTGAACTGATGCTCCTGAACCTGGCCTTCCTGGGATTCGGGAACGTCAACAGAGCTTTTGCTGAGCTTTTGATGGAGAAGAAAGACTTCTTGGAGGAAATGGGTTTCGATATAAACATAGTGGCAGTGCTCACATCAAAGGGAGGGATCGTCCAGAGGTTCATAGACCCAGAGGAGCTCGTGGCAGCCAGCCATCCCAGTGTGCTCGATGGATTCGCCTCAGATGTTTCTGTGGACGACCTGACCGACTCCAGGGTCGACGTGGCCCTCTTTGCGATACCCCCTAACTACTCGACTGGGGAGCCGAACCTGAGCCTCATGAAGACCCTGATAGAGAGAGGGATAGCCGTGATAACGGCCGATAAAACGCCCTTGGCCCACGCTTTCACGGACGTGATGGACTTTGCCAGATCATCCGGCACCTTCATAGGTATAAGGGCCACCGTCATGGCTGGAACACCGGCCATAGATCTAGTGAGGGGGTTAAAGGGCAGGGAGGTTAAGAGGATAAGTGCGGTCCTGAACGGAACCACGAACTACCTCCTGTCCCTCCTTGAGAGGGGTTCCAGCTTCGACGAGGCTCTAAACAAACTGGTGGAGATAGGGCTGGCGGAGCCAGATCCCAGCGTCGATGTGGATGGGCTGGACTCAGCAGCAAAGCTGACGATACTCCTCAACCTTCTGGGCGAGGAGGTCACCATCTCATCGGTTGAGAGGATCTCCCTGAGGGAGGTCGATGAGGAGGAGGTCAGGAAGGCCAGGACCCTTGGTAGGAGGTACAAATATCTGGCTGTGGCCGACCTCGAAAAGGGAGTCTTTCAGGTGAAACCCGAGGTTCTAAAAGAGAACGATCCATTGGCCACGGTGGAGGAGAACTACAACGCCCTCAAGCTCGAGGTTGAGGACGACGTCATAGTGTTGACGGGCCCGGCCGGGCCACCTCCGGTCACGGCCAGAGCCATGTTCACAGATCTTCTGGAGTTCGTAGGGTGAACTCCGTTGGAGGCCATTTACGTCGAGGGACTCACCAAAAAGTTCGGCAGAACGTATGCCGTGAGGGACGCCACCTTCTACGTGAAGAGGGGATCTGTGACGGCTCTCCTGGGACCGAACGGAGCCGGAAAGACCACCACCATAAAGGTGCTCCTAGGCCTCCTCAGGCCCAACAGCGGGAGGGTTAGGGTTCTGGGGATGGATCCCTGGACCGAGGGGGTTGAAGTAAGGAGATCCGTCGGGGTCCTTCACGAGAGACCCGTGTATCCTAGGGGATTCAGGGTCAGGGATCTGCTAAGGTATGTGGCTAAACTGAGGGATCTAGGCACTGAATCAGTTGATAGAGCCCTAAGCCTCACGGGACTCAAAGAGTATGGAAACACAAAGGTCTCCGCTCTGTCCAGAGGATATCTCCAGAGACTCGGACTCGCTGTAGCGATAATGGGAGATCCCGAAGTTCTGCTGTTGGATGAACCCACAGCAAACCTGGATCCGGCTGCTAGAATGGAGATACTCGACCTGATATCCCTCCTCAGCAAGGAGCTCGACGTCACAGTCCTGGTGTCCTCCCACATAATACCGGAGCTGGAGAGGATATGCGACCACGCAATCCTCATAAGCAGGGGAAGGGTTGTGGAGCAGGGAAGTCTCCAGGAGCTGGCTGAAAGACATGGAGGAGCTGTCGTCCTCGAGGTGAAAGTTGGCGAGCCCAGGGGTTTGGCCTCTGAGCTCATATCCATGGAGGGTGTTATAGGGGTGGAGATAGTGGACGGGGGGTTGCTGGTGAAGCTTGGCTCCCACAGGATGAAGGACATAGAGGAAGAGCTCGTATCCAGGGGATTACCCGTCAGATTCAGGACCAGCAGTCTGCAGGACATCTACACGAAGGTGGTGGTTAATGCTCAAGTCAGCAGTTAAGATCGGTCTTTACATCGGGAAGAGGTTCCGCTGGATCACGTACTCCTATCTGATAGTGGTCTTCATAGTCTCCTTCTCATCACCGTACTTCCTGATGGAGAGCTTGGTGGCATCGAGCGTGCAGACGTTCTCTCCTCTCTCTCCTCCCTATCACAACTATGCAGTGATCCAGTACTTCTCCATGGCAGGATTTCTCTTCGCCCTGATGGTTCTGGTATCAGCAATCTCAATGGCGAATGATCTAAGGTCTTCCGCTCTGTTCCACCTCTCTCAGCCGATGAGCCGCACTGACGTGGCGATATCATGGATGATATTGACCTCATGGGCTCCTTCAGTACTGTGCGTCCTCTCGATAGTGATCCCCCTCATGTGCTACCTACCTCATCTCCCAAGCGGTATCCTGAGGAATTTCCTTCTTCTGCTATCGCAGATGCTCGTGATCTCTTCCATAGTGCTCATGGCCTCAGCTACGAGGAGATCGTGGCTTGTACTGGCGGTCTGTCTCCTTCTGATGTTCTTCCTTCCGTTTCTGCTTGCAACTGCGATATCCATCTTCGCTCCGACTAGGTACGTGAGCGACGCCGCTTCCATAGCGATGGCGGTCCTCTATCCGCTGATGGCTTCAACCACCCCATACAACACGACTCTGAGCCCTACGGCAGGAGCTCAGGCAGCTGTGGTTCTGGCAGCAGTCATTCAGGGCCTTTACCTAGCTTACTTCAAGTTCAGGTTCGAGGTGATATGAGAGTGTTGAGGTACGCAGGAATTCTGCTCGTGATAGTTGGGCTGGCAGCTCTGGCCAGCATGAGCCTCATGGACGGATCTGTTGTTTACAGATCCTGGATCTCCCAGTCACTCTCGTCCACTCCGGTAGTAATCAACGTGGGGAACAAGACCGGCGGTCAGATCCTTCCTCCATGCAGGGTGTTCTCCGTATCATCCTGCTTCAAGGTGGGCAGGGTCAAGGGAGTGAAGCTCTACATGGACTTCAGCGTCAACATACCTTCGGGAAATGTCCTCTCCTCTCAGGGAGTGTGGGGGTACCTCCTCGACTGCAAGCTACTCCAGTCAATGAGCGTCGCTCAGAACATGAGCCAGTTCCTCAACAAGTTCAGCCTGGCTAAGGTCAAGCTCAGGAGAAAAGCAACGTCAATTCCTCTATCCGGAACGTACTACGAGGGCCAAATACCCCTGGAGAACCTGACGGGAAGAAAGATTTTTGCCGTGATATACGGAAAGCTGAAGGCCTCTCCAAACCAGTCCTGCCTAATCACCGGTACCCCTACGGTTATAGCGATCGCTCATCCTGAGCTTGATCAGAAGATCAGGACCCTCTACCTGATGGCTGCCGGAGCACTCCTCCTAGCCCTGCACTACATCAGGAATCCAGAGGACATCAGGGAGCTGGTGGAGAGGATCAGGAGCTATCCATCCAGGCTCAGAAGAAGGTCCTCTCCTCCCTGAGCGTCAACGTCCACAGGACGAAGCTGGCAATTATGAGAAACGGAACCAGATAATCCGATAGGGAAATTCTTTTTTCCACATAATAGCTTGTTCTGAAGGATATCTTTTGAGTAAGGGTTTTGCTCAAGCTCTTTGACAGTTTGGACAGCCTCGACACCATGGCGCTCACGCTGTTGACCGTGTACTCCTTGCCCTTGGTCTGGTTAGCCATGTACTTGGCCTCCATCTCGCCCCTGTCCCCACCAGGTCCAATGTACAGCACGTAGATCGGTATCTTATCCCTTCTGAAGTCGCTTAGGAGATCTCTGTATCCTGGATCGGCCGGATAGCCATCGGTCACGAATATCACGGCACAGGAGAGGTTGAGATATCTGTAGGGCCTGAGCCAGGAGAGCGCCGTCATCAGGGGGTAGGTGTACATCGTTCCGCCGATCGGTTTCATCCTCTCCACAACTCTAAGCACAGCGCTCCTGTTGCTCGTTATCGGCACCTGATCGACGACAGATCCCGAGAACGTGATCAACCCGACATCTATGCTTTCGTTCAGCTCATCTAAGAACTTCCTCAGGGCCTTCTTGGCGGCCTCTATCTTGACGCCCCCCGGGATCCTCTCTCCCATGCTGCCGGAGACGTCCACGACCAGAACGACGGCAGGCCTCCCCAGATTCACCCGAAAGTTGACCTTCTCGGTGGAGTTGATCGTGACCCTCCTCTTCACAGTGATGGTCGGTGAGAGAACTACGGCCAGGAGGAGGGCCAGCACGATAACCTTGAGGAGGAGCCTCTTCCGGCTCACATCCTCTCTTCTGGATGTCAGGAACGCTAAGGGGTACTCGAACACGAGCGAGGTCCTGAGCCTCCTCACGAGTTTATAGCTCAGCGCTATGGCCAGAGCTCCCGCGATGAGGACGATCACCCACATGTAGTCCATCTCAACCACCCGCCAGCTCGAGGATCACGAGCGCAACTAGCAGGATCATGAGCAGATCTCTCGGTGTATCGTAGTCCCTCCTCAGGACTTTGACCTCCGCCCTGCCGCTGGCCTTGAGAGCTGCGTACTTGCCAGAGCTCACTATCACCTCACCTATCGACTTGAGGTCGGGCACTCCTAGGAAGAACTTCCCTCCGGTGATCTCAGCGATGCTCCTCATGAGGGAGGCATTGGTGCTGGCACCTTCTCCTATCTGCACGGCTATCACAGGAATTTTGGATTTTTTCAGGGCTTCAGCAGCCTTGATGGGATCAGATCCCCCGTTGTTTCCCCCGTCAGACAGCAGAATGACGACGGAGGGGCCGCGGGCCAGACCCCTCGCGAACATGAGGGCGTCCCCTATCGAGGTGTACGTCTCGTTGGGGCTCAGCTCGAGCCCGAGGTTTTCCCCGTTACCTGCGTAAACGACCTCGCTCATCCCAGCGAACTTCACGATTATGAGGCTGGAGTTCCTCAGGTTCCTCACGATCTCCCTTAGAACCTCCATCTCCATGCTGAACCTGTCATCGTAGCTCATGCTCTTGGAGACGTCCAGGAGAACTATCACCGTGCACCTCCGGCTCATGGCCTCCTCGACGGTGATGCTCCTCTTCTCGACCGTGAGCAGATAGGGAGAAGCTATCAGCATGATTGCCACGATCACGAGCAGAAACTTGCCCGCAAGAGTTGCCCAGAAGAGGAACCTCCACCTGGTGACCCTCACGAACTTGAGGCTCCTCTTCAGGAGGTCAACGTTCCTCCTCAGTCTGAGGATCAGGATCAGAACTCCAGCTTCGAGGGGAGGAATCAGCAGCAGGAGCTGCGGGTGATCAAACAGAAGTTCAGTCATCTGGCCTACCCTTCCATCCAGCACCGGCGCCCTTGCCAGAGGCGTTCTCTCCTCCCTTCGAGAAGTATTCAATCATCTCCTTGAAGAGACTGATCTGGTAGGAGAACCTCCCTCCCTTGGATGGATCCAGTCTGTTCGCGGCATTTATGAGATTTTGATTTGGGGTTACAGAGCTTTTCCTTCCATTTCTGGCGTTGAGATAGGCCTTTATCACCTGCTGAGCGTTTTCAGGGTTCTTTCTAACGGTCTCGAATAGGAGGATTATCTGCGCCAATTCGCTCGCTAAGGCAGAAGTCCTGTTTCTGGCCTCATCCAACATGACCCTGTGCTCATCAGATAGCAGATCGCTATTGTTCACCTTTTCAAGCTTCGAGAGGGAATCGAGCACGAGCTCATAAGCCTTCAGAACGTTGTTTCTGACCTTCATCCAGTGGGAAAGGGCCTCACTCACGTTGCCCGCTATCAGGAGGTTCAAGGCCTCCTCAACATCCTTTCTGGACGGATCGAGCAGATCAGCAGAGGAGCTCAGGTTTATGGCTGACTCGTCCATTTTCAGGTAGGCATCCGAGCTTCTGGCTATTCTCCGGCCGAGATCACCGTGTATCAGAGAGCTCGCCTTCAGAGCCTTCTTGAGCATGTCCTCAGCCTTCTCGGCCATCGACAGAGCAGCACTGACGGCGGTTCTGTTGACGGGGGACGAAAGCGATCTCCAGGCCTGATAGGAAGATGTGTTGAGGGCCATCGAGGAGAGCTGCGAGCCAGGAAGGAGCAGCTTGAGGTGCTCGACCTTGACGCCGGATGCCGGGCTCACGAGCGAGGGGTAGATGAACAGAAGGATGAGAACAGCTACAGCCGCCCCGACAGCCATCGTGAGGACCTTACTGGAACGAGGCATTCCTGACCACCAGATAAAGCATCATAAGCCTATAACTGAATCTCCTGGCCTGCTCAAGGCTAATGATCTCGATGTGGGGTACGAGGAAGGCTTTCATGAGAGCGAACAACCTCGATCGGTGCTCCTCCACGACCCTCCTGATCCCCTCCAGGCTGGAGATCCCTCCCTCAGATCCGACCAGGAGGGCTGATCCCTCCGGAGGCCTGACCTCGCTGGGATCAGAGCAGAACACCAGACCAACCCCTCTCCCGGGGGATTTGATCGTTCTCATGAACTTCCCGATCTCCTCCACTTCGTGAGCTGTGTCGCTCAGTAGAAGGACAGGCTGCCTGCCCAGCCTCACCAGAAGGCCGGCGAGAGCCCTCAGATCGAGCTCTCCGCCCCAGTCCATGGATCTGCACACGCTCGCCACTAGGACGTGGGGAGCCGTCTCGGGGGATACCTGCATGGATCTGATCCTTCTCCCAGCTAAAATCAGGAGAATCCTATCCTTCAACCCCAGGGCCATGGAGGAGATGAAGGAGAGCACGTGAAGGGCCGTGATCATCTTGGATTTGTACATCATCGAGGATGAGAGGTCCACGACCACCACAATTTTCATGGATCTTTCAGCCCTTCTCTCCCTCAGAAGTATTCTCTGCTCTCCATCGGGGCCTACAGCCCTGCTTGAAAGCTTCCAGTCCACGAACCTTATGTCGTCTCCCTCCATGTAGTCCCTGTAGTCCTCGGGCTCCACTCCTATTCCCCTGGCTCTTATGGAGGTCTCTCCCACGATGTAGGGGTTGGCCAGCCTTCTAGCGGTCTCTATAATCATGGGAGCGATCTTACAGATCTCCACAAACAGATTTTTAACTCCCTCAATATTAAATCTGTCGATGACAAAGTTCTGTGGTGAGGAGGAGCTCAGAGGAGCTCTGGTCGTCGACAGCGAGGGTCTGGTGTACGGCAGGGCCAGTTCGATAATAATAGAGGACGATGGCGTCAAGCTGGAGGTCTGCTCCGAGGGATCCAGCGACAGGAAGGGGGTCGTCCCAACTGAGGAGATAGAGTGCGTTGCTGACGGGCCCGAGATGGTGCTCGTCCTGAACACGAGCAGAGAGGCCTCCTACCGGGGGATTCCTCCGAAGGAACCCATGTATCAGGACCTCAAGGAAGTTAAGGGGAAGCTCGTGGTCTCCCTGTCGGGATCGGTTCTGGGCAGGGCGAGCGGCGTCGTCATAGGACCTAGGGAGCCGGGGATAAGGGTCGGAGAGCGCGTGGTCAACTGGATAAGGTTCGTGAGGGACGTCAAGAGGAGAGATCCCAAGCTGGGATCCAAGCTGGAGAGCCGCTTGGACCCCCTCAAAAATCCAAAGGTTCCGAGGGAGGAGGTTGAAAAGGTACTGAAGGAGATGGGGATGGAGAGGGACCTCTCCAGCTATATAGAGGAGAGGATCTGCCGGGACATCCCTTGGAGTCAGATCCTCAAGATAGGCGACGTCGTGCTGGTGAGGTAGATGGAGATAGACGATGTAAGGGAGATATCCTCCGAGATAATCTCTGAGATGAAGAAGGCTGTTATCGGATACGATAAGGAGATAAGATATATGCTCACAGCTCTTCTGGCCAACGGCCACGTTCTGCTGGAGGGCGTACCTGGGATCGCCAAGACCACGATGGCCAAGGGACTGGCCATCCTTCTCGGGGTTCAGAAAACCTCGTTGGAGATGTTCAGAGGCTTCAGCAGGATACAGTGCACCCCAGACCTCATGCCCTCCGACGTCACGGGATGCATGATCTACAACCAGAGGGAGATGAGGTTCGAACCCAGGTTGGGACCGATATTCTGCTACCTCCTCCTAGTGGACGAGATAAACAGGGCCATACCCAGAACTCAGTCGGCCCTCCTCCAAGCCATGCAGGAGAGGGAGGTCACCATAGGCGACAGGGTCTATAAGCTGGAGGACAGGAGCAAGGGTAAGTTCTTCTTCGTGGTGGCGACCCAGAACCCGGTCGAGCAGGAGGGCACATATCCCCTGCCGGAGGCCCAGCTCGACAGGTTCCTGATGAGGATCATAGTGGGCTATCCCCGGGACCTGGAGAGCGAGAAGTCCATACTCAGGCTCCACGCTGACAGGATCGCTGAACCTGTTGAGGAGCTGAGTGAGGTGGTCCAGCCTTCTTGGGCGACGGAGGCCCAGGAGGTAATAGCCAAGAGGGTCTCCGTGTCGGAGGGGGCCCTGGAGTACATAACCAGGGGGATAAGGTACACGAGACCCGAGATATTCGAGCCCGTCAGGAAGCTTCTCATACTGGGGGCGAGCCCGAGGGCGGGCATAGCCCTGCTCAGGGCCGCCAAGGTGAGCGCGGCCATGAGGGGAAGTGACGAGGTCCTGCCTGAGGACGTTGACTCAGTCCTGTATCCTGTGTTGAACCACAGACTTCTCCCGAACCCGGAGAAGCTGGCCGAGCTGAGGATGGAGGGCATGATTTTCGGATCTCAGTACTCCATAGCTGAGGAGGCCATTAAACTGGCCTTCAGCTCCGCCAAGAAGGAGATAGGACTCTGATTTTCCAGCGATCTCACAGGGGTTCCTGTCATCACTCATTAGAGTACCCTCCAGTTTTCCTTGGTCTCTGGCCCAGACTAATGAGGACTGTGAAAATTGTGCATCCATCTGAGGTTCAACTCAGTGGTCTCCGCAGGATCGTTCAAGAGCTATCTGAAGCTTGATCAAAAGTCTCCTTACATCTCGATTGAGGCGACTTGGGATCTATTCTTGGTATCTCGGGATGCTTGGGAACATCTTTTTAAGCTGGTCTTACTTAAGGTATTACATAGTGATACTGATGGTTAGCCTCAGGCTGAAGGTCGGTCCAAAGGGGCAGGTGGTGATACCCAAGGTCTTCAGGGAGGCCTACGGGATAAGGGAGGGAGGGGAGGTCGTGGCGATTCCAACGGATGAAGGGCTGATTTTAAGGGGGATCAAGGATCTAGGGGAATTGTTCAATGAGATAATTGAGTGGAAGAGTAAAGTGAAAGGAATTCCAGCTAAACTTGGAGATCTGGCATCGATCGACCTGGAGGAGGAATTTCTATGAAAGTTCTCCTAGACGCCAGCTTTCTGATATACCTGATAGCCCCAACTCCTGGGATGGAGGAGACGTTCGCTGGGTTCTACAGGGATCTGATGAAGGAGTACGAGGTCTACACGGATGTTTTAGCGCTGGATGAGGCGATCTTCATCTCCAAGAAAAAATATAAAATTTCATATAAGGAATCTATCGATTTTATAGATAGGTATGTTCTTCCGTACGTCAATGTGCTTCCGATAGGAATGAAGGAATATCTGCTGGCCAGGAGAAACATCTTGAAGCACGGACTCAAACCCTCTGATGCGATACACTTGGCAGTTATGGAGAGCTACGGCCTTCAATCCATAGTTACCGAGGATGAGGACTTCAGGAATCTTCCCGTAAATGTCATATGGCTTGAATCCTCCTGAGACATTGTATTCCTTTTAGTTTAAGTTTGCAAACCGGCCTTCAGCTCCGCCAAGAATGAGGTCGATCTGTGATCCGTCCTCAGTCGTTGGGACTGCGGCTTAGTGCACCTTACAACCTCACGAAGATCTATCGGCGGACCGGTCGTGTGATCTCGCCTCGATCGCAGCTCTTAAAACTCTTATAAACTCTAGTTGGCTGTCTATCGGCTAAAGTTAACAGGATACAAAGTGAGGTGTCAAAGAGGAGGTCATATCTGTGTGAAGGGCCAGCGGCATCACCCCTCAAATTTTCATCACTAAATTTATTTTGGTCGGCTTACCAAGCATTGGGATGATTCAACTAATCGTCGCGATCCTCCTGATCTTCCTGATATCAACCTTCTTCTCCATGTTCGGCAAGGGAGGAGGAGAGCTTTACCTCCCGGTGCTCCTGACCGTTATGGAGATGTCCTACTTCCAAGCGGCAACCCTCAGCCTTCTGATGATAACCCTTCAGGGCATCTCGATGATACCCATCTACTCCCGAAAACACGGTCTCCTGGACTGGGTCCTGGCGCTGGTGCTCGGAGGGGTTGTGGCAGTTTCCTCCTTCCTGGGAGGATTCATATCCTACGAGATTCCCTCTTTTCTCCTGAAGATCTGCTTCTCGGCCCTCCTCATGATCTCGGCCCTCCTGATCCTGGCTAGGAAGGAGTTCAGGGGGATGAGATTCCTCTCCATCAAGAGAAAGGTTGGAAGAATGGAGTATGATCTTCAAATCCTTCTGATGATCCCGCCCATAGCCCTAGTAGCTTTTCTAGCCGGAATGGCGGGGATATCGGGTGGAGGGCTCATAGTCCCTCTCTGCGTGATACTGGGAGGGGTTCCCCTCAGGATCGCCATGGCCACGAACTCCTTCTTGGTTCTCTCCTCATCGTCAATGTCCCTCACGGGACACGTCCTGAGAGGGGGACTGAACCTAAAACTCGGAGCAATTTTTGGATCTACAGTCGTTATTGGAGCACAGTTGGGATCTAGGATGCACATGAAGATAGGAGATAAGAAGATCCGGAAGCTGTTCTCAGCGATACTGCTCACCGCGGCTGTGTGGATGCTCTTGAAAGCCTGTCTCTAAAAAAAATCCTTTTATATGAGCCTAGGGGTCTCAAGCCGATGCCCGGATACAAGGTTCATCTGGCGGCCGGTCTAGTGCTGGCAACTCTCTCATCTATGCTGATATCCGAACATGGCCTCCATCTAGCCGGAACAAGACTGGCAATGTTTGTACTGTTTGCGATGGTGGGCTCCTTAGCTCCTGATCTTGATCACCACAAGTCCAAGGCACACAGACTTCTGGGAAAGGCAGCCCTCGTGATAATCCCCATTTCCATGATCCTGCTCCTTAAAGGCGTGTATACTATGGATGCTCTGTGGCTGCTGGGGGCAGTCCTGTTCCTCCTCTCCATACCATTAATATTCAAGCACAGAGGTCTTTGGCATTTCCCCCTGGGCCTCCTGCTGGCAATTCCTCTCTATCTCTACCTTGGGTCCTACGGTCTCCCGTCAGCTGCGGGCTATCTGCTGGGATACATCAGCCACCTGATTCTGGATCTCATCTAGCTGCTCTTCTTTAGGACGAACTCCTTTTCTCGATCGCCGACGAGCCTTTCATCCACGACCCTATACTCAGTCCCCTTTAGGGACGTCAGAAATCCAGTTATAATCCCTCTCATGAGAAAACACCTATCCCAGAACTCCATGTCAAAAGGATCCAACAGTCTGAACACATATGAGTCACGATCCTTTCTCCAAGATCCCTCTCCTATCCATCCGAGTCCTTTGAGGATCGTTATCATAGTCCCCTCCTCAACTTTGATCCCCAGCTCCTTTGCATTTTTCACCAGCACTTCCCCAAGGTTTGTGCCGAAGAGGTAGGCAAAGGCCCTCAGGACATCCTCCCCCAGGCTCTCTCTGAGCCCCGAGACGAGCTTTCTTATGCCCGTTATACAGGTCAGTATGGCTCTCTCACCGGTGAGGCAGGTTATAGCTTGATGGTGCTTTGTGGCTATAAGCTCCTCCTCATGAACCGTGTGTCTAGTGTTGATCACGCATTCAATTCCTTCTAGCCGATCAACCAAATGACCGACGAGCTTCCTGTCTATGAGGATGAACGCGCACAACCACACCTTTCCCTCTTCTCTAGACTCGTGAATCAGTCCCCATTTCACATCTCCGCCTAACTCAGCTATGACTCCTGAGACCTCCGCTAGGACGCCGGGCCTATCCTCCAGAAGGAGGGAGAGCTCTAGGAATACTTTCCCCGGATGCCTCTTCGCTTTAAATATCGTGAAGATAGGGAGGTCGTGCAAGGACATCCCCTCGATGAAAAGAACTACAACCATAATATCCCTTATGAGGTAGGCCCATCTCCTCTCAACTAGAAGGTTAAAAAAGGTTTAGAAAGAGGTTTTTCTATAGTCCCTCGCCGACCTCTTCTTGTCGCTCGAGAAGCCTGCGGACCTCTCTTTCATAGGCATTCCTTATGTCTGCTCTGGCCAGTATACCCACAACCTTTCTGCTGTGAGGTGCCTCTATAACTGGAAGTCTCCCTACCTGGTTCATGACCATCTTCCTGAACGCGTCGTACAGAGTTTCCTCTGGATAGGTGACTATCACGTCCCTAGTCATTATGAGCTCCACATACATCTTGTATTGATGCTCAGCCGGAACCTGGATCAGATCTGTGAACGTGACTATGCCGATCAGATTTCCATGTTCATCCACAACAGGAAGTCCTCCTATGTTATTCTTCGTGAGTATGTCGAGGGCCTTCCTCACCGTGGTCTTGGGACCTATGGTCACAACGTTCTTGGTCATGGCCTCTCTCACGAGCATCTTCTTGAGCAGAGGAACGCTGAACTCCTCCTTATGGGCGGGGGATAGAGGCCTGCATCTCACCTGCTCGTAATATATCGTGTTGGACCCTGATACCACATAGGAGATCGCCGATGAGAGCATGGCGGGAACTAACATGTTGTAGCCCCCGGTCATCTCGGCCACCATTATTATCGAGGTCAGCGGGACCTTAGCCGCTCCGGCGAAGAAGGACATCATTCCTATGACGACGAAGGCCGCAGGATGGACGTTCATGTACCTGCTGAGCACCATTCCAACGGCTCCGCCCAGCATCCCCCCTATCACCAGCGAGGGTGCGAATACTCCACCGCTCCCTCCGGAGCTTATAGTGAAGCTCGTGGTCAGGATCTTCGTCACGGCTACGACAATGAGTAGCATGAAGGGGATCTTGTTCCACATGGCCAGCTGAAGCCATCCATAACCCATCTCAGTGGCCTGAGGGACCACAAGAGCTATGAGTCCAACAACCAGACCCCCTATCGCCGGCTTAACGTGATTAGGTATCGGCATCCTGTCGAACACGTTGAACTTGAGCCCGTAGAACGTCTTCACGTAGATCACAGCAAACACTCCACTTATAAAACCGAGCAGGATGTACGACAGAAGGCTTAACGGGTCCAGAGGAGGCATCAGAGAAGGTATCTCGAATATAGGTCTGGTTCCCTCGAAGATGGAGTAAACTCCGAAACCTATGACTGATGCTATGAAGGCCGGCAGAAGAGCCTCCGTCTCAAAGTCTTGCCTGTAGAGCACCTCAGCGCTGAAGAGCGCGCCTCCCAGCGGAGCTCTGAAGATGCTTCCTATCCCTGCTCCAGCACCGCATATGACGAGAATTCTCCTGTCATGCTCGCTGAGCTTGAGAACTGAGGACAGGAGAGAGGCAAAACCAGCTCCTATCTGAGCTATGGGCCCCTCCCTTCCAGCACTCCCTCCCGATCCTATGGTCACCGCTGAGGCGATGAGCTTGACCAAGGGGACTCTCTTCCTTATATATCCTCCCATCTTGTGGAAAGCCTTTATGACGGAGTCAGTACCGTGTCCCTCGGCTTCAGGAGCGAAAGTATAGACTATAACTCCGGAGATCAACCCTCCAACAGCGACCACAACCGGAAACAGGTTCCATCGCACCTTGGAGAAATCCGGTATAACGGTCACACCTTCTCCAGCGGGAGAAGGAGGGGTATAATGCACTATATCGACTAAGAAGAGCCCTGTTGTCAGTTTGAGGAGCTCAGCGAACACGACAGCTCCCAGACCAGCCACTATACCGACAACCACGCCGCACACAAACCACTTTTCCAAGTAGCCAAGGTTTCTCGGAAGTCCCAAGCGGATCCCCCTCCTCGCAGCCTCATACAGTTGAGATCTTTTACCGTTTAGTCCCATAGTTAAAACTAAAAGGTTGCCCCTCAACCTGGTGTACTGGTTAGGATGTCGAGAGAAGTTATCGAGATATGGAATGCCATAAAAGATCAGGTTTCCGTCTCCAAGGAGGAGTTCCTCAACAAGGTCGAGGAGCTGAGGAGGAGGATAAAGCTGAATGATAGAGCGCTAGCCATTCTGGCGGCAAATCAGTTCGGAGCAGATACAAAAGACCTCCTTCACCCCCCTATCATAGGAAGGGTTCTCTACGTGTCTCCCGTGAGGCTGACAGTAGAGGGGGTTCCTTACAGGCTCTTCACCCTCGTGGACGAGAACAGGAGGTACTTCTGCGTTGCTTTCGGTGAGGAGAACATCTCCAAACTCGATAACAGTGAGGACAAGGTCGTGAAAATAAGCAGGTATGTGGAGACCAGGCTAGGAGGGGAGAAGGCCTTCAGGGCAGCGGAGTCCTCCAAGGTGGAGATACTTCCGGACGACGCTCTTCCGCCCATAACGAGGCTTAAACCAGCATGGGCACCCCTGGCTAAGGCCATAAAGAGCAAAGGGTACAGACTGGCCAGGTTCGCAGTGATAGATGAGCAGACCTCTGAGTACTTGGCATGTCCCGTGTGCGGCCGTAGCTTGGAAACTAGGGATTCTGATCTCTACTGTCCTGAGCACGGGCTGATAAGAGAGCCAGATAGCAGAAAAGTGTTCAGATACAAGGTGGCTGATGAGAGCGGTATATTCTCAGCAGTATTCTTCGGAGAACCTCCTGAGTCCCTGACGGGCAAGCTGGTCACGGCCAAGGGTTACGGGAGGGAGGATGACTTTCATATAATAAAAATATATGAGATAGAGAACATCTGACCGGGCCGGGGCGTCAGCTGAAACCCTCTCGGGTCACGCTGGAACGATCTTTAGCCCTTAACCTCAACTCCTACGCTCTTGAATAGAGCTACAGCCCTCTTCACAGCCTCATCACACTTTATTCCAAATCCTCTTCCACATATCAGGCTATAACTGAGCTTGTCCTTGGTTGTGTGAATGACCAATCTTCCTCCGAGCCCCATGAAACCCTTCTTCACTTCCACCTTCCTGATCTCGCTTAACTTCACACACCTGCTGATCTTAATCTTTCCCTCTTTGTCGCGTATGCTCTCCAAGAGCTTTTCAGGCTCCATGTCGCATAACTTGACCAATCTCCTCGAGATTGCTATATCTGAGAACCCCGCTGGCATCAAGAGCTCTTTGGCCTTAAACTTCGGTATGTAGTGGCAGATAACCTCATCGGTCACTATGAGCAGGAGATTCATCCTCCAGGCCATGACAGGGATGCATCCTTTGACCCTGCCCAGACTGACCGACATCTAGGCCCTGGGCTGGGAAGAAGCTAAAAATCTACCTCCATACTACACAGGGAGCCCTCTCGTGTTTGAGGTCCTAGGAGATGAGCAAGCCAAGCAGGCAGACACTCAAACTATCCTGCGCTCAGATGAATTTTAGAAAGCTTCCTCCAAGAGGATCAAACTATAGTCGACCTCTCAGGGCGGGTGGCGGTCTAGTTAGTCGTCCTGTCGTGATTATAAGTTAGATCGGAAAAACTAGCATGATGAGGAGGGTTCTCGTAGCGGGCGCCACGGGCTATCTCGGGAAGCATGTGGTGAAGGAGTTCAAGAGGAGGGGGTACTGGGTAAGAGCACTTGTAAGACGGAAGTCCATCAGGAAGCTGGATGAAATTGGTCCCTTCTTGGAACCTCCCATAAGGAAGTATGTAGATGAAGTGTTCGTCGGTGACGTTACCGATGTCAGCACGATCGAGGCGTCCTGCGACGGGATAGATGTGGTCTTCTCCTCGGTCGGCATAACACGGCAGAAGGAGGGCTATAGCTTTATGGACGTCGATTATCGGGGGAACGCGAACCTCCTGAACGTTGCCGTGCGATCAGGGGTCGAGAAGTTCGTCTTTGTTTCAGTGTTCAACCAGCATCTATTCGCGGAGCTGGAGATCGGTAGGGCTAGGGAGATGGTCGTGAAGGAGCTTGAAAGGTCTGGCATCGATTACTCCGTGATCAGGCCGACGGGCTTCTTCTCCGACGCCAGCGAGTTCCTGAAGATGGCCCTATCCGGCAGGGTCTATCTGATAGGCGGGGGGAATAACAGGATAAATCCCATCCACGGGGAGGACCTGGCTGAGGTCTGCGTGGACGCCGCTGAAGGGGGAGAAAGGGAGATCCCGGTCGGTGGACCTGATGTATACACGTACAGGGAGATGGCCGAGCTTGCCTTCTCTGTTATCGGCAGGAAGCCAA
>CAZGKA010000006.1:0-2966 GCA_964525965.1 uncultured Nitrososphaerota archaeon | reverse complement strand
AGTTTTGGCATCGAAGAGACCCAGCTCGTCCACATGTTTTATGGGGTTTTTTCCGTACTTCTCCTTTATCTGTTCAACCTCGCTGTAATCTTCAGCCAGATGGATCTGGAGGGGGACGTTCTCCTCAACAGCTATCTCCTTTGCCCTTATGAGGTTCTCTGGGGTGACAGAGTAGGGAGCATGTGGCCCTATTGAGGGGGTTACTAGGGGATCTCTACCTTTCCAGTCTTTTATGAACTTCTCAGCAATAGAGAGAGCTTCTTCAGCATTTCTAGTTTCAGGAGTTGGAAACTCGAGAACCGAAGAGGCCAAAACAGCTCTTATCCCTATCCTGGATGCTGACTCTGCTATAGTTTCCTCAAAGAAGTACATATCGAAAATTGTTGTCGTGCCCGTCTTGAGGGCCTCCAACATGCCGAGAAGGGCTCCCGCTTTTATGTGGTAAGGCTTTAATTTCCTCTCCATCGGCCATATCTTCTTCTCGAGCCATTCCATCAACCTCATATCATCCGCTACGCCTCTAAACAGGTTCATTGGTATGTGGGTATGGGTGTTTATCAATCCAGGCATGACGAGCTTGCCCTTGGCCTCCAGAACCACATCAGCGGCCACGGGAATATCTCTGGCTATCGATGAGATCTCGCAGCCTTCGATCAGAATATCAACATCTCTCAAGATCCTTTTCTCTTGGTCTTGTGTGACCACCACAGAGGCTTTCTTTATCAGAATAGACTCCACGCCTCACACCGAGAAATAACGAGGATCAAAAATTAATAAGAACAACTCCTCTAAACGAAGGAAAGACCATGAGACGGGCTTTCATACTAACATCCCTGATCATTGCGCTCTTCGTCCTGGGGACTTCCCTCTTGAGTTTCCCGGTAAGATGCGAAAGCGTCGGTACCTATGTTTACACGTATGTCGTTCATAAAAGCGGGTGGATTGACATAAAGACGGAGTTCAGAGCCAATGGAAGTGGAACTTCTTGGGTGCTGGTGCCGAAGTATGACAAATACAGTTTAAGAATTAAGAGCGGAAAGCTTCTGTGGAAGAAGATCGGAGTTGCCAAAACGAAGACCGGAGAAACTTTTTACTTTTATAATAATCTTTCATTTGGATATGAGGGGGACCTGGATTTCGTTGTGAACTGGAGCTACAGGTTCGGTGCCCTTATAGTGGAACCGAACGGCGCTTTTTATACGACCCAAGTCGGGTTTGATGGTAAAGACCGGGCCATCGTTCAGATAGTATTCCCCAAGGATTTTGAGATTCAGTCCGTTGAACCAAGTCACTACCTTAAAGACGATAACACAACAGGAACATACATCTTCTTCGAGAACCTGACGGGTAGCAATAATTTCTTCCGATCCTTGGTATCCTTCCGGGTGAAGAGTCAGGGAACTTTCCTCCAGAAGAGCGTTAGAGGATTAACCATTGTATACCCGAAGAGGTATGAGGACGTCGTCGAGAACCTTTCCTCAGTTTATTTGAGAGGTATAGATTACCTAATGAATATAACAGATTTCAAGAAGCCGGTTAACGTCACAGTGAAGTTCTTTGTGCCCGAGTCCGTTAAAGAGCTGGAGGCCTTTGGATACACCAACCTCAAGGGCTCATCGGACGTCTTGGAGAGGGGAGTGATATATTTAAACATGATAATAGTTAGAACTCCTGCCTACGAGATGCCGGAGGTCCTGTTTCACGAACTTGCCCATCAGTACATGTGGCACGATGGCCTGATGCCTAGCTTGAGATGGGTCCACGAGGGGCTTGCCGACTACATTTCCATATACATATGCCGTAAACTTGGTTTCAAAGAGGCAGGGCTCTACGAGTACAAGTCAGTGTCGCTATTGGTCAATAAAACGGGCGGAAAGGTGGGTTTTGTGCAGGAATGGAGTTCCGGAGGGCTGCCCCCCAACGCCGATCTTTACTACGCTGCTTCATTATATGTAATAAGTGAATTAGCGAAAAAACATGGAGGAATAGCGCTGTATAGAAAGTTCTTTGAAATTGCTAAGACGAGAAATGTCTCTATAGGCAACTTCTCTGAGTTTCTCAGCCTCCTGAATGAAGCTGCGGGATCGGACCTATCTAAAGACTTCGAGGAGATGGGGTTTAAAATACCAAAACTTCCCAAAGAGGAGCCCTTGGAGCTCAAGTATATGCTCTACATATCCGACTTCCTAGGGATATTTAATCCGTTCAATTCCTACGCGAAGAGCTATCTCTCTGAAGCCAAAAATATGTTTAGAATGGGCGATGCGACCCGCGGGAGGGTTTTTCTCTACAAAGGCACGATAATAACTGCCTTAGGCCTCATGCTCGAGTTTAGCCTAATAGCTCTAACAGCATCTCTCGTCATATTCCTTCGAGAGAAGAGAGGAAAGGTTTCTGAGATCAAAGAAGGGGAAGAAAAGGTGTAAGGAGAAGTCCTAGGAGAACATGATTTCATACGATGCGATCGAGTTTCTCCAATTCCAGCAGTAGGTTCCACTTTTCGATCACTTTTTTCTCTAGTTCTTCAACATCGGCCTCAGAAAGGGTTCTCCTGAACCTGCTCTGAGCCAGTAGGTAATCCTTTAGTGGTTTCCTCTCCCTAGGTTTTACTGTGATCCTGAGCTTGCCATGCTCCACTTCGTAGAGGGGGAAGAAGTAGGTGTCCACTGCCAACTTGCCCATTTCCGCGGTTTTACTGGAGCTCATACCCCACCCCGGCGGGCAGGGAGACAGTACGTGTATATACCTGAACCCCTTTATCTGCAAGGCCTTCTCAAACTTTCTCACGAGATCCATGGGATATCCTACTGAGGCGGTAGCTACGTAGGGAACTCTGTGCATGGCTACTATTAGGGGAACCTCTTTTTTGGGCTGTACCTTGCCCTCTAACGTCGTTTTCGTCCAAGCCTTCTGGGGAGTGGATCCAGACCTCTGTATTCCGGTGTTCATGTAGGCTTCGTTATCGT
>CAZGKA010000005.1:0-10140 GCA_964525965.1 uncultured Nitrososphaerota archaeon | reverse complement strand
CTGATAAGACTGGTCTTCTCCTTTCTAGCTGTTCTTGTGGCCAGCACGATCTACGCGCTTCAGGGAGTTAATCCTCTGGGGGTGTTCTCGGCCCTCGCCTCGGCCTTCACCACAGGAGTAGGTTTCTCCGAACTGCTCGTCAGGATGATACCCCTCCTCCTGATAAGCTCGGGTCTGGCCCTCTGCTTCAGGATGAAGTTCTGGAACATAGGAGCCGAGGGCCAGTACATAATAGGAGCTATGGCCGCCTTCCTAGCGGTTGAATCGACGAGACAGCCGGTCATAGCCCTTCTGTTCGCCTTCGTGGCTGGAGCAGCTCTGGCGATCCCACCGGTCCTCATGAAGTCGAGGTTTGGTGTGAACGAGGTTCTCTCCACCCTCATGATATACTACGTGGTGTACTGGGTGTTTCAGTACCTGGTTCACGGCCCGTGGGAGGCTAGGGAGAGGGTAGGGGAGGTCTCCTACGGCGGGTTCGCTCACACGAGCATAATTCCAGCTAAGCTCGGGACCATACCGGGAACTAGGGTCAGCCCGGTGATGCTGTCCCTGGCCCTGGGTTCAGCGGTGCTGGTCTACCTGGTGATGGAGAGAACAAAGCTCGGCTTCGAGATAAAGGCCTTCGGCGGAAACTCCAGGGCGGCAGAGGTATCCGGAATGAGCTACCTGAGGACGGCCACCCTGGTGATGCTCATATCGGGAGGCCTGGCCGGACTTGCTGGAGCTGGAGATCTGCTGGCCATACAGCACAGGCTCATACCCGAGTTTCCATGTGGCTACGGATTTACGGGGATAATAACTGCCTGGCTCGGGGGAACAAATCCGTTGGGACTCATAGCAGCCAACGTGTTCTTCGGAGGACTGCTCGTGGGCGGTGAGGAGATGATGATAGGATACAGCCTTCCCTTCGGAGCGATAAATGTGTTCAACGGCCTGATACTGATGTTCGTCGTCGCCGGTGAGTTCCTGACCAGATACAGAGTGAGGCTGAGGTGATGGCATGCTGGAGTTCGTGGGCATGGGTCTCCAGCTGGCAGTTCCCCTCCTCTTGGCATCGGTCGGGGAGATCTACGCGGAGAGGTCCGGAGTGATAAATCTCGGTGTGGAGGGGATGATGAGCGCTGGAGCGCTCGCGAGCTTCGCTGTCGCGCTGGAAACTGGAAGCCCCATACTGGGGCTTTTGGCGGCAGCGACCGTGGGAGCAGCTCTCTCCCTGGTACATGCGTTCATCAGCGTGACTCTGAGGGGAAACCAGGTGGTCTCGGGACTGGCCCTCGTCATGGTGGGCTGTGGACTGAGCAGCCTGATAGGAAGGAGCTACGTGGGAACCCCTCTCCCCATGAGCTCCAGGAACGTTCCAACGCTCTTCGGGCAGGACATCATATTCTACGCGAGCGTGGTCCTGGCTGTGATCCTGTGGTTCGTCCTGTTCAGGACGAGGGCAGGGATCATAATAAGATCGGTGGGTGAAAATCCAGCAGCCGCGGATTCCGCTGGGGTGAGCGTGCACGCGGTGAGATACCTCTGCACAACTCTCGGAGGTGCCCTCGCTGGGGCCGCTGGGGGATACATCTCCACCATATACAACGGCATGTGGGTGGACGGGATAACGGCCGGGATGGGGTGGATAGCCATAGCTTTGGTCATATTCGTGGCGTGGGACCCCGCGAAGGCCGTGGGAGGAGCCATCCTATTTGGGGTCGTTGAGTCAGCGGGATACTTACTGCAGAACTTCGGGATAAGTCAGTGGCTCCTGAACGCTCTTCCCTACGCCCTGACGATAGTTGTTCTGGTCGTGGCCTCCTCTAGATCGGTGAGGAGAAGAATAGGGGCTCCAGCAGCTCTGGGAGAACCCTACTTCAGGGAGTAGCTCATATCATCCTCACGAATGAGCGCACGGGAAAGCTGAACTCCTCTGCCAGGCGTTCCATGGCTTCTCCCACAGAGGCCACGGAGTAGACGCCAATAACCCTCCCTCTAGCCTTTTTCACCACCTCTACAAGGGCCTTGACCGTGGAGCCCGACCTCACTATGTCGTCGACTATCAGGACCCTGTCCCCCTTGCCGAGGAGGTGCTTGGGCACGTAGATGTAGCTGTAGATTCCAGACTCATACATCTGCCGAACCTCGTAGAACTTCTCGACCCCCGGTTCTTTCCTCCTCTTGGCCACCACTAGGGAGGCACCCAGCTCGTCGCTGACGAGCACGGCCAGGGGTATTCCATCCACCTCTTTGGTCAGAACCTTCTCAACTTCGCCGGACAGCTCCTGAGCCACACACATGGCGATGGCCCTGAGGAGCCTCACGTTCGAGAGCAGGGGGGTGACGTCCAGAACACCACCTCTCCTGCTTATGTTCGAGGCTATTGCCTCTCTGATCATGTCCTCGAAGAGCTTCGTTATCTGATCGACCCTCTCCTCCTTCGGGAGGACATGCCCGTTGACGTACCTGCTGACCACGGGAGTTGGGAGTCCAAGGAGATCGGCTAACTTGCCGGAACCCATCTCCTCGGCCAGGATCCTCAACATCTCCACTGCCCTTATCCTCCTCTTAATGGCCTCGATCCTGCTCTCAGTCATTCAAGACCTCCTCGCCTCACGGCTCTCTCCCCAACTTTCTCCACAGCCTCTCGTGCCACTCCGGAACCCTGAGGTCGTCGATCCTCCTGGCCGGAGTGTAGGGCTTGATGTCCAGAATGGGCGTGCCGTCGAAGAGGTCCAGGCCCTCCACCTCGAGGAACCTCCCTCTCCTCTCCAGGAGCCTCACTATGCTGAGCCCTATCGGGTTGGGCCTGTGAGGGGAGTCGCAGGAGAACACCCCCACCTCCGGGATCTCCTCAGGACTTATCCCGAACCTCTGGAGCCTCCTCATCCTGACGACGAGGGTGTCCCTCCGTTCATCGTTCACCCTGTCAAGGAGCGATATGAGGAACACATGGGAAAAACCGTCTATGCCCCTCAGACCCTCCTCGAACTCCTCGAAGATCTCCACGACCCCTCTGGCGTTCTCAGCGATCTTCATCTCCTCATCCGACAGGTGCGTGTGGACGATCCCTATGATTCTAAGGGGGTAGTTTACGATCCTCACAAGGAGTTCCCAGCGTAACAGCTTAAAAACGTCTCTAAAACACGAAGCATAATTACATCATCGGGGCGGCGGGATTCAACTGAAGAGCCGAACCCTGAGATGTTCATCGAGGCTGGGAGGCGATGTTGGTCCTGAAAAACCCAGTGAGCGACCTAAGAATGTGGAAATTCTGCATCCAACCGGGAGACGTTTTGAGAGCTTTTCGCGGAGAGGCTTTTGTAGAGAACTGCTCTCAGGAGTCAGGTGAAACCCTGCGAGCCCCATCTGAATCATTTATAAACGTCAACCACAGGTCTCCGTGAGATGATAGTCGAGCTGGACGGTCTCTGGAAGTTGGTAACCAGGCTCTACCTGAGCGATCCCTCGACCCACGCCTACCTGATGAACGACCTGATAAGGGAGATCGACAGGACCTCGGTCCTGTTCAACACTGATGGAAGGAGCATAAAGGGGTACATGCTCGTATGGAGGTCCAGGGTGCTGGGAATCCATCTCTGGGGCGACTACGAGCCCTTTCTGGACATGATCCCGGAGGGCAAAGCCGTGGTTCAGATCTGGGGAAGGGAGGAGCCAGCTCTGGTGAAGATAAGAGGAAGGGTGGAGAGGTTCATCGATATGATCGTTGATGAACGGAGCTTCAATCCCGTAAATCCCGATAAGGCTGTCAGGTTGAGGGATGACGACGAGGAGCATGTGAGGGCCTTCCTGAAGGTCAAGGAAGTGCAGGGCAGGGAGGTCGATGAGGAGGAAGCCAGAGATCTCCTGAGGAGGTGGAGGTACTACGGCCTCCTCGAGGGAGGGGAGCTCCTGTCGATCGCCTGCGCCTATCTCAGGATGCCCGAGATCTGGATAGTTGGAGACGTGTTCACCGTGCCCGAGGCCAGGGGCAGAGGATACGCCAAGATCACAACCTCCGCCGTCACGAGGGATGCTCTCTGCTCCGGGGCCATGGCGATGTTGCACGTTAACTCCACAAACAGCCCCGCCATAAAGGTCTACAGAGCCCTGGGCTTTCGTTCCGTCAGGACCAGAAGCTGGATATTTGTGGATTAAAACTGGAATTCAGAATGGACTTGGGGATTTCTCACAGATCCAAAGCCCTGAAGGCTCGCAGACCTCAGAGCGATCTACCAACGGCGGACGCTTAACTCAGGGGAGCTCTCCAGCACGAAACCTTTTAAACACTGGGGGTGGCATAGGTAACCCAGGTGTATTAGGTATATGTCAGTTACGGTATCCATCAAGATACGCAGAGAGCTGGCTGAGATCGCTGACAAGATGGTCAAGTACGGCATCGCCAGGAGCAGGTCCCACGCGATAAACATAATGATAGAGAAGGGCATCAAGGAGGTCATGAAGGAGGTGGGGTTCTGGGATCACGTCTATGAGAAGGCTGAGGAATTCAACAAAAAGCGCTACAGGTTGAGACATGGCGGTCTGACCAAGATCCTGGAGGAGGAAAGAAGCAGATGATCTACCTGGACACGAACGTCCTCATATCCTACATCGATGAGCTGGACGCCAACCATGAAACGGCGGTCAAACTCCTGAAGGGTCTCAGGGAGAAAAAGGTGGTGAGCAAGCTAACGTTGGTGGAGCTCGCCTCGGTCTACTCCAGAGCTGGCCTTGAGGAGCCGCTGGCGCTGGCCCTCTACTCCGTCAACAGGGCGGGAGCTAGCGTGGCCACAGTGGACTTCAACGACGTCATGACCCGGGCCTTCAAGTACGCTCAGATCCTGGGTCTGCGCTCACCCGATCTGCTTCACGTCGTCGCTTGTAAGCTCGCGGGTTCCAAGCACCTAGCGACCTTTGACAAGGATATAAGATCGAGATCGGACAAGCTGTCGGAGATGGGCATAGAGGTGGTCCCCTGATCTCGAGGATCCTCCACCCACGACCCAGGTCTTTAAAGCCCTTCGGGCCCCGATCCTCGTGGAAAACGGCAATCTTTAATACTTAAGCTGGGGGAGTTGGTTCGATAGAAATGAGCCTGGATCTCCCAGAAGATGCGCCTGAGGAGTGGGCTAAAGCTGTCAAAATATTCTACGACCTCATCAGGGGGGAGCTGGGCAACAACTTCGTGGAGATGATTGCTCTCTCCACGCCGGATCCCGAGGTCTACTCCAGCAACGTGCTGGTGGTCGTGAAGAGGGTCACCCCCTCCTTGGCTGAGAGGATCACGGAGGTCCTCAGGAAGGTTCACGAGGAGCTGGGCAAGGACTACCTCATAATGCCCACGATGGCTCCTGAGTTCGCTACCGAGGTTATAAACCAATTCAGGGTTCACGTGAAGGGCGAGAAGGTAATTCCCGTAACTGTGGAGGACGAGGAGGAGAAGAGGGAGGAGGAAGAGGACCTGCTTGGATTCATGAGGGTTCAGGGATCGGGAGTGGATGCAGACAGGAACAAGGAGGATGATGAAAACGAGAAAAAGAAGGAGGTTAAGAGCGAGAACTCCCTTAAGAGCTCTCAGGAGTAGGATAAGAGCTACTGCTGGCTTCTGAAGAACTTCAGGTGCTCCTCCTCATCTCTCAGTACTCTCTCGAACAGTTCAGCGGTCTTCGAGTCGCCCTTCTCCTTGGCTATCCTTATTATCTTGGTGTAGAGCCTCACAGCACCCTCCTCGTCTTCGGCATCGAGCTCCATCATTTCCCTGGGGCTCTCCCCGATCCTCACCCTTGACGGCTTCGTCGGAGGAACGCCACCGAGCTCCACGAGCCTCTCCGCTATGTCCTCGGCGTGCTTCATCTCCTGTATGGCTATGGCCTTCAACCTCTTTCCGATCTCGGTTCCCTCCAGCTTGACGTGCTGCCACATGTACTGGATGGAGACCTGCAGCTCCCTTATCACAGCCCTCTCCAGCAGGTACTTCAGGTCGTTACTGTAGGTCCTGTGGCAGAACCACCAGTCGAAGCACTCGATCTCGCCCCTGGCCTTGGCCTCCTCCCTTTCCTTCTTCTCCTCCACAGATGAGGCTGGAGGGACTATAAGGTCATCTCCCACGAGCTCGTTGTCGGGCCAGTTGGCCGGGACAGCAGCATTCTTCTCATCACTTACCTGGAGAGCCTTCACAAGTCTGAGGATCTCATCCACGTTCCTCCCGACCTCCTGCGGGTAGTACAGCACGGCCCTTATCTTCCCCTCGGGATCCACTATGAAGACCGCCCTCACGGTGTTGCTTCCCTTGGAGGGGCTTATCATCCCGAGAAGGTCAGCTACCATTCCTGTGTCGTCGGCTATAACCGGGAAATCAACCTTAATGCCTAAGTTCTCCTCGATCCACTCCAACCACTTTATGTGACTGAAAACCTGGTCTATGCTCAGCCCTATGAGCTCGCAATTGAGCTTCCTGAACTCCTCATGTCTTCTAGCGAACGCCACAAACTCGGTGGTGCACACTGGCGTGAAATCTGCGGGATGTGAGAAGAGGACGAACCACTTGCCCTTGAAGAAGTCGGGAAGCTTTATCATCCCCTTGGTGGTCTTGACCTCCAGCTCCGGGAATGGATCCCCGAGCTGGGGTGCGTAGATCTCCTCAACCTCGATCTCGTCAAACTCCAAGGTTTACACCTCTCTCCGATAAAAGACTCCACTCTAACCTTAACGGTTCTGATATAAAAAGTCTGAACGATTTGGAAGTGATCTTCCTCTGGGGGTCGCGTGCAGCGGGGCCGATCTCCCGTGACCTACATCACCGTTCGCTCGGTCAGCATGAGGAGATGTCAAAATAAAGGACAATACCTTTTCCTAAATATTTCTTTAAATAGTTAAACCGTCCAGATTGTTAACTTAGATGAAGTCATTACTCATCCTCTTGGCAATCCCCCTCATCATATCACCTCTTTCCTCTCTATCCGGAAAAACTCTAGTGATGAGAATCGACGGCCCGATAACGGAAGGAGTTGTGGCATACATGGAGGAGGTAATCAGCATAGCTAGACAGAAGGGCATCAACAGAGTTGTGGTGGTTCTCGACACCAACGGAGGTTTTCTCTCAGCGACAGAGAGGATAGTGGACCTCATGAGGAACTCAGGAGTGGAGTTCGCGGTGTACGTCCCTCCCGGTGGAAGAGCCTTCTCAGCGGGATCGATAATTCTCTTGGCATCCAAGGTTGCCGGCATGGGTCCCGGAGCTGTGGTCGGAGCAGCTCAGCCCCGTCCGTACGATGAGAAGGTCGTGAGCGCCATAGCTGGCTGGGCCAAGAGCTTAGCTGAGAGCTCAAACAGGAACTCCACTGCTGCTGAGAGATTTGTCAGAGATAATTTGGCCCTTTCCGATAAGGAGGCGCTCAGGTGTCATGTGATAGAGTTTGAGGCCCACACGCTTGAGGAGTTCCTTCAGGACGTGGGGTGGACCGGCTACGTACAGGAGGTGAGTCCCGATCTGAGATCCTCCGTCCTACTGATCGTCACCAATCCGGATGACGCCTGGCTTCTCCTGATGATCGGTGCGCTCATGATCCTTCTCGGGCTGACTCACCCCACCTACATAGTGGAGATCGTTGGAGCGGCGCTGGTTCTCCTAGGGCTGTTGGGAATGGACCTCATAGGGGTCAGCATGACGGCGTTCGTGATCATAGTGCTAGGAGTGGTGGCCATGTTCCTCGAGCTTAAGACAGGACATGGCGTTCTGGCGATCATAGGGGCCTGCATATCCGCATTGGGCCTCGTGATGATATACGAGTCAGCTCCAATGCTCCCGATGAGCGTCTGGTCTGAGGTGATGGCCGGTCTGCTGGTGTGTGCCTCAGGACTCCTCGGTTTCTATCTCTACAAGATGAGGGCCGCGCTGAAGATGAGACCTGTGGTCCACACCTTACGCTCCTTGGTGGGAAAGGAGGGGGTGGTGAAGAGGAGAATACCAGCTGGAGGAGAAGGCGTGGTGCTGGTGGAGTCCGAGCTCTGGACAGCCACCTCCGATGAGGATCTGGAGGAGGGGGAGAAAATTCTGGTCCTAGACGTTAGAGGTATGAGGTTGGTCGTGGCGAGGTGTGAGTAAAGATGTTCGGCCTGATTTCCACAATAATAATTTTGGCTGTTGTGATCTGGTTTCTGGCGTCAGCAATACGTATAGTGCCGGAGTTCAAGAGGCTCGTGATACTGAGGCTGGGCAGGTTCATGGGAGTCAAAGGGCCTGGAATAGTTTTTAGGATCCCTATAATAGATCAGCTTAACTGGGTCGATCTAAGGGAAGGCTATTTTGATGTCCCTCATCAGACCTGCATAACCAGGGACAATGCCCCCACAGACATAGACTTCATAGTGTACTATAAGGTCGTTGATCCGAAGGCCAGCGTTCTCAATGTGTCTGACTTTAAGGGAGCAGCTATAGGCATAGCGACAACCACTTTGAGGGCCGTCATAGGCGAGATGATGCTGGACGAGGTCTTGGCCAAGAGGGACGAGATAAACCAGATACTGAGAACTAAGCTGGATGAGGTCACGGAGAGGTGGGGGGTCAAGATAACAAACGTGGAGATAAGGGAGATACTCCCACCCTCAAGCGTGCAGGAGGCCATGATAAAGCAGATGGCTGCTGAGAGGGCTAGGAGAGCCATGGTCACAGAGGCCGAGGGTAAGAAGGAGGCGGCCATAAAGGAGGCGGAGGGGGAGAAGCAGGCCGCCATACTCAAGGCGGAGGGGGAGAAGCAGGCCGCCATACTGAGGGCTGAGGGTTATGCACTGGCTCTTCAGAAGATATCTGAGGTGGCCAAACAGCTCGACGAGAACACGATGAAGCTTCAATATCTGGACGGACTGAAGGCGGTGGGCGAGTCCAGTTCAACAAAAATAGTCATACCGATGGAGCTGCTGGAGATGCTCAAGGACTGGCTCAGCAGGGCGAAGCTTGAGGAGTGAGCACATACCTGGCCGGATCTAAGAGGAGAGTGACCCAGTTGCCCAACATCCTTTTCTTCATGAGAGAGCCTCTCCCTCCCAGAATAAAACAGCTCATCAACAGAGGAGAGCTTTCGAGAGCTGAGGAAGAGATACAAAACCTCATACCTCTATGTAACGGTGAAGAAAAACTGAGGCTTGAGTTCGAGCTGGAGAGAATTAGGAGGTGGAGGGCAGAGTATATATATTCGGAGGAAGGAGCCTTCAACACGCTCAGAGAGGAGATCCCCGATCTTACCCCGGGGGAGTTCAGGAAGCTCGTGAGGATGGGTTGTATAGATCACAAGATCATCGACGGAGAGTTCAGGGCTTTGAGAAGATTTGTGCCGAACGTGTTCTGGCTCTGTCCCTCTCTTAAGAGCAGAAGAAGGAAAAAAGTGGACGAGATGGAGAGAAAATCGAAGGAAGTTTTGAGGAAGAGGGCGGAGCTCGTCATGAAGGCGGGCGTGAACCACGTGCTCCCCCTGAGGTACAGGGTCAGGGCCACCGTCAGGGTTCGCGAGGGGGCAGTTCCCAGAGGAGAAACCCTGAGGATCTGGATACCCATCCCGAGGGTGTGCGACCTCCATCCTCAAGTGAAGATCGTGGACTGCAGCAAGGAGCCCTACCTGGCTGAGTGGGATCACCCTCAGAGGACGGCCTACTTCGAGATAACTTCCGGAGACGAAGATAAGGTATGGATAGAGTACGAGTTCGTGTCGATGGGATTTAATTCCCGGGTAAACTCAGAATTTGTGGCGAAGCCTCCCGCTCATCTGAGCAGGTACCTCGAGGAGAGGCCGCCTCACATAGTCTTCACGCGATATCTCAGATCCTTAGCTGAGAGAATTGTTGGGAGCGAGGAAAATCCCTATTTAAAGGCTGTCAGGATCTGGAAGTGGATAACTAAGAACGTGAGATACGCCTACGCTCACGACTATTCCCTGTACGACTGCATAGCAGAGTACGTTGCCAGGAACCTAAGAGGAGATTGTGGCATGCAGGCGATACTCTTCATAACCCTCTGCAGGATTGTGGGCGTGCCCGCTAGATGGCAGTCCGGCTGGTACATGAACCCGGTGAGGTGGGGCATGCACGACTGGGCCCAGTTCTACGTGGAGCCCTATGGATGGCTCTATGCCGATCCCAGCTTCGGCGGCCTAAGGCATGGAGAAG
>CAZGKA010000004.1:0-4055 GCA_964525965.1 uncultured Nitrososphaerota archaeon | reverse complement strand
AGGCATGTGGCTCTAGATATGGCATAGATCGAGGAGTGCCGAGGCTCTAGATCAGCAAGATTTAATATACCGCTCGATCAGATCTTTAGCTGGATACAGAAGAGGTCCCTGGGATGGAGGTCTACCTCAAGCTGATCATCGTGGGGTTCCTGTTCATAATAGCCTCTTCGCTCATGCTGATGGTACCAACGACGAGCTCTAAACCTGCAACAAACGTTTCCTGTGGAGGAGACATTGTGAGATCGGCTGTAAATTACACAGTAAAGGAGGCCGTTCTCCTGCAAAATGACCTGAACATAACGATCAATGAGACGGTTTACTTAGCTGTCCCCCAGAATACCACACATCAGAAGGCTGTTCTTCTCTGTTTCAATGAGAAATACAAGCTCATCAGAGACGAGGACGGAAATGCCATGATTTTGACTCAGTTCGAGATGTTTCCTCACGAGAAGAGATGGATAAACTCAACATTCAAGGTCACAGTCTACTCGTACAGGATAACGTTCAGCAACTGTTACAGATGGCCTAACTTCACGTTGGTCAAAGAGTACACGACCAGAACCAGATATTGGGACACTGAGAACAAGACCATAATAAAGCTGACCAAGGATGTCGTCGACGGTGCTAACGATCCCGTGGAGGTTGCTGAGAGGATAGCCAAATGGCTATCATCTAGGATAGAGTACAGAGTCCTCCCCATAAGGACGGGCTCTGATAGAAGCCTGTTCATCAAGAACGGGAGAGTGATCCTCATAGGAGACTGCAGCGAAGTGTCAGATGTATACGTCACGATGGCCAGGATAGCGGGACTTCCTGCTAGGGTGGCATTCGGGATGCTGCTGGAGAACAGGAGCAGGACGTTCTACTGGATAAACGCATCTCAGGGAGGAAGCTTCGAGCAGCATTGGGGAGGACACGCTTGGTCTCAGGTGTACATTCCTCGTTGGGGATGGGTGGACGTCGAGCTCTTGGAGGGATTTCTTCCTAAAGTTGGAGATTACTCCTGGAGGCATATCGTTTACGGTTTCGAGGCCAAAAAGTTCGCAGGGTCAGCGATAGAAGAGTTCGTGCTCCCCAGCTTTTCCCAGCTGAGATATGTCTCTTTCACGTTCACAGGTGGTTGAGGTGAGGAAGCGCGTCCTCGTTATCCTCCTCGTGCTTCTAATTACTCCCGTTACATGTACTGTTGAGCAGCCTCAGCCCAGGTACTGGATCGCTCTGAACTTTAGCCTGAGGTTCTTCAAAAACGGAACTGTCGTCGTTGAGACCAAACAGCACCCGTTCGACTCCTACGGACGAAGTCTACTTGACAACGGAAATGTGACAGGAGAGATAATGAAGTCGGAAAAGTCGACCCTGACGTACATCCTCCTCCTGTTCTCAAAGAATCCTGAAAAGATAAAATATAAAATAATTAGACATATGACCTTGGATAGAAACGTCACGATACTCTGTGACCCGCTGAACAATGGAACGGTGGTCAGGTATAAGGGTGCTGTGGTTATGGACGTTCTAGTTTACCTGAACACGACAGATTCCATCAGCAGGGTATCGAAAGGGCTCTACGAGGTCAAAGTTACGGACAGCATAACCAGCATGGATCCTAGGGGATGGATAGACGTCATGGAGTTCATCCTCCCAGAGGGCATGCTTGCGGGATACAGCTGGTCGCCTAGCTACGCTAAAGGAGCCACCAAGGCCAACTCCACCTATCTGCTGTGGGTGAACAGGAACGAGAAAGGTGCTCCAGATGTGTACATACTCAAGCTCAGGATGAACATTAGGAGTTCTCCTGAGAAGAAGCTTCTTCGAGAACAGGAGATTGAAGTCCTCAGGAGCGGTTATAAGATCTCCGTGAAGATTAAGAACACGGGTCCATCCGACTTCCTCATAATCAGGTTCGCCGGAAGTGAAAGTGACCAGGCTAGAAAGGTCTTCATCGATCGTGAGGGAAGTGTAACCGTCTCCATCTTAGATCCAAACGTGAGACTCATCCAAGTTTACCGCGATGGAGTCCTTGTGTACAATAAGACGATCTATAAGGGCGAGGAAATTTATCGCGGTGGAATCCTCACTGCCTATGTGACGCTTCTGGCGGGCCTCATAATAATTATCGGCTCCTTGTTAGGTATGAAGTTCGAAAGGTTCCTATCAAACAGGATAAACAACGAAGATGGGAATGGATGAGTCATAAGCAGCCATATTTGACACAGTCCCTTCTACATCCCGTAAACTAGGGCGATCTTATGGTATCGTAGTATGAGGAAGACGAAGAGGTAATGCAGGGAAGGGCGCTGAGCCTCGGCCGGAGGAGAAAGATTTAAGAATTAGAATTTCATCATCATCCCGAACGGGGCGTAGCTCAGAGGCAGAGCGGCCGGCTGTAGATAGCGCAGGCAGATGCGCTACGTCAACGGCTGCTCTAACAGAAACCGGCAGGTCGGGGGTTCGAATCCCCCCGCCCCGACTTCTTTCTTAGGCCTCAGTGAATCAAAACTTTCTTCATGATCTCTGAGATCACCTCCGTCATCATCGGCCTACTTCTATGTCCCCCTCCGAACCAAAAATTTAGATGGAATTTCTGGCCCTAGCCACGTAGACTTTCATTCCCCTCTCCACTATAAACCTCTGAAGTCTCTCCAGATCTGACTCCATTATCAGCATTCCAGCAGCATTTCTGTGCCCGCCTCCTCCAAACTTCTCGGCTATCTCTATGGCTGAGATGAGAGAATCCTTTTTAGATCTTATGGATGACCTGAGGTAGCTGTTTTTACCCTCGGTAAGAGTTATCAACACATCCGCTGAATCCTTGGTCTTATACAGAAGGTAGGGGGTGGAGTATCCGGGGAACCCTCTGACATCCATTATTAGCACGGTGTCCTTGAGGTTAAGCCTGCCGAGCTTCTCGGCCCAGAGCATCACCGGCTCCAGCTCCTTTCTGGAGAGCTCCCACTCAGAGCTTATAGTCGGTGTCGACATGAGATCCTCTCCAGTTCTAGGGGGATTCTTAAGTAGCTCCAAGGATAGTCTGGCCAGCTTTTCCCTCCTCGTGCGGAAGATCCTCCTAACCAAAGAGGTGAACAGGGCTGTCTTCTCGTCCATTATACCCCTGTCAACTTTGGAGGTGAATCTCACCGCCTCCTCTATCCTAGGGTCGTGTTCATCAACAAGGCTTTCGAAGACGAGTTCCGCCGTAGATGGTGCTTTAGGATCGAATACATATTTTTTAGCCCTAGTGAGGAGTTCCTCGTTAGAATCGTGGTGATCTATGAGTATCAGGGTCCCCCCAGCCGGCGGGGGTAAATCCAAAGTTATATCATAACTTCTGTCGGAGACCTTGCTCTCATCCGGTGCCATGAACTTCATCTCAACCTGGCCCAAAAAGGCCAGGTGAACTAGACTAGCTGAGAAGATCCCATCTAGATCTTCACCATGTGATAGGACCTTATATGGAGGATTCTTGAGACTCTGCAGCCATTCTACGAGGCCAGGCTCCATGAAACATCAACTTTTTACTGAGGTTTAGGTGGTTTAAAACGATTCCATCCGAAGAAGGAGGAGGACTTACCGATGGGAAAAAAGGTGCTCGTCGCCGGAACGTTCGACTTAATCCATCCAGGGCACGTAAGATTGCTCCAGGAAGCTAAGAAGTTGGCCGGAGAGGACGGCCAGCTTGTTGTTGTTGTGGCCCGGGACATCAACGTTAGGAAGTTTAAAGGGAGAGATCCTATCCTCTCCGAGGATGAGAGGCTTGAGATCGTGAAGAACCTCAAGCCCGTTGATCGGGCTATTTTAGGAGATTTAGACGACCCTTTAATTCCAATATACAGAGAGCGGCCGGATTTGATAGCCTTGGGATACGATCAGTGGGCTGATGAGGAGTGGTTGCGCGAGGAGCTCGCTAGAAGATGGAATTTAACCCCGGAGGTGGTGAGGCTTAAGAAGTTCTCGTGCAGGGATGACTCCTCCAGTGAGATAATAAGGAGAATCTTGTCGATGTTTTGTCGCTCCTCGGGAGGAGAGGATCCTTGAAGTGGATAGTTACTTGTGCCTGG
>CAZGKA010000003.1:0-38160 GCA_964525965.1 uncultured Nitrososphaerota archaeon | reverse complement strand
GATTCACGAGCCAAAGGGTCTTTCCGAGTTTTCGGCCCATCATCGAAAAAACAACCTCTAACGCCAGGATCTCTTTTTTCGGACTTTAGAACGAAAAGGAGTTGAGGAGATAGCTTGTCAGCCCGCGCGGCGCCTCTCAGTTAAAGTTCAAATTTTTAAGTTAAAAGTTGTGATTTTCCTTATGAGCACCAGGATCCTCATAGCCCTCGGAGGGAACGCTATAAAGCAGCCCAACGAGAGGGGAACTTACGAGGAGCAGATGAGAAATGTGAACAGGACTGCTAGGGAGATAGTCAGGTTGATAAAGGAAGGATATCAGGTGGTGATAACTCACGGGAATGGTCCTCAGGTGGGTGCTCTCCTGATACAGCAAGAGGAGGGGGTTAGGAGGGGCATACCGCCCCAGCCCATGCACGTCTGTGGTGCGATGACCCAGGGACAGATAGGATACATGCTCCAGCAAGCCCTCATAAATGAGATGAGGAGGCAGGGCTTATCCGTACCTGTGGCGACCGTGATAACCCAGGTCATGGTCAGAAAAGATGATCCTGACTTTAAGGATCCTCACAAGCCTGTGGGACCATTTTATGACGAGGAAACTGCTAGAAGACTCGAAAGAGAGAAGGGATACATCATTAAGAGGGTGAAGCCGAATGGAGATAGGCCCTACAGGAGAGTTGTTCCCTCCCCCGACCCAATAGGGCCCGTCGAGGCGGAGGCCGTAAAGCGGCTGGTGGACGCTGGCGTGATAGTGATAGCCTCGGGAGGTGGAGGGATCCCCGTAGTGGAGGACAATGGAATGCTTAAGGGAGTGGATGCCGTCATAGATAAGGACCTGGCTGGGGAGAGGCTCGCTGAGGTCGTGAAGGCGGACATCTTCATGATACTCACCGACGTGGACAGGGTCAAGCTGAACTACGGCAAGCCGAACGAGAAAGATATAGAGAGGATGACTGTCTCCGAGGCCAAGAAATACATGGCTGAGGGCCACTTCCTGCCCGGGAGCATGGGACCTAAGGTGAAGGCCTGCATACGCTTTATAGAGGAGGCTGGTGGTAAACTGGCTGTGATAGCAAGGCTTGATCAGGCATTAGAAGCCCTGAAGGGAGAAGCGGGAACCTGGATAGTTCCAGATTATTAGGTGTTCGCTCGCTATCGCCCGCCGGTAGCGACGTTGAAGAAGCATGCCTAGGTTTACCATGTAAAAAATTAGAAAAGAAGGTTACTCTGAACTCCGCTTTCCTATAGATCTAAGAACTTCTACGAGAACTCCAAGCCCTCTCTGAACATCGGGGTCTCTAAGCTCCTTTAGGAGGCCCGTTATCCCCACTTTCTTTGGTTTATCCTGAAGGGATCTGATGACCTCGTTCAGGAGGTCTGTTCTCTCAGCTAAAGATTCATAGTCCACACTGCTGACAGCCTTCATCAGATCATCCAGCCTGTCTAGGAGCTTAAGTGTGTGAATGTTGATCAGAAAAGCCGCTAAGCTTCCCAGGAACTCTGGATTTACCATTTCCTCGAGTGCTTCTAACACACCGAATTCATCTAGCTTGACCAGCATTCTGAGAGCTCGGTCCAGCGCTTTAATCCTGTCGCCGGTGAGGATATCATCTAGATCCTTCGCGTTCCCTCTCACTCCGACCTTCGTCGTGTCCTCCCTCATCACCATCCCCCACTCCGTATGGTCGATGGATCTGTCGCCGTGAAGTAGGCCCGAAAGATCGGCTGCCAGATTTCAGGGCTCTTTATCGTGCTCCAGTATGTGGCAACAAAGAGGTCCTCCATGAGTCGCTTGAACTTGGAAAGTCTCACAGGAACTGGAGGGTTCTCGTAGTCACTTATGACGAACAAAGCCTTTCCATCTGTCATAAGAGGACAGTTGGTCCTTCCAGTGTAGATTGAGTCGTATCCTCGGATCCTGTCTGACACCACCTCAGCTTGAATATGAGCTGTGACCCCACTCTTCGAGGTGGGCACGTTCGTGCAATCCCCTATGGCAAAAGCATCATCATACCCATTTATCTGACATGTGTACTTGTCTATCCTCACGAAGTTGCTGTCGTCCTTCACCTCTTCGGGCTTTATCTCGTAGCCAGGCCCTTCATGTACGGGTATGACTACAGCGGCTCCGTACTCTATCTCCTCGCCCTCCAAGCTCAGTATCTTTCTGTTCTCCGTGTCTATCGAGTCGACTGTAAAGAAGGTTCTCACCTCTATTCCCTTCTCGCGCAGTTCAGGCTCGATGGCCTCAGCTATAGTCTTGGACGAGTATGAATGAGAGTAGGGGAGAGCCAGAACGACCTTAACCTTGTCAGCCAGACCTCTCTTCGAGAAAAGCTCGCTTGCAAGGAAAGCTCCCTTGTTGGGTCCCGGGGGACACTTGTGACCCGGGTCCGCAACAGCTATCACGAAGTTACCGCTCCTCATCCTGGTGAGGGTCCTCCACAGCTTTTCAGCATTGCTAGGAGTCGAGTAAAAGTCCCCAAACTCTGAAAGTAGGGCTTCGTGTCCGTCAACAGCATCATATCGGAGGCGAGCTCCTGTAGCGATCACCAGAAGATCGTAATCGATGCTCTTGTTCCTCGTCCTGACGATCCTTTCTTCAAGATCGACGCCTACGACCTCATCCAGAACGAAGTTGATGTGGGGTTTTATTAGCTCCCTTATGGGACGGATGAATCTCTCCTTCCTCTCGCCCTTAAAGGCGATCCAGAGGTATCCAGGCTGGAAAATGTGGTTTTCGTTCATATCGACTAAAGTGATATCGTACTCGTCCTTTGGAAGTAGGTTCGCTAGTATAGCTCCTCCGCTTCCTCCTCCGAGTATGAGCACCTTCTTCATCAAAAATCCCTCAGCTCCTCTTAGCGGTGACCCGGATCAGGGCTCTTATCACCCCGTTCTCATCCTCTGATAGTTCAAGAAGCTCATTTCTTGTTCTTTCTATCCACTGTTTTATATCCGGCTTGAAACCAGGATCCGTGGCCAAGATCTCTATGATATCTCCATTCTTGGCCTTCCTGTAGGCCTTGAGCAGGGCTGATATGGGACCTGGGCAGGCCATCCCTCTAGCATCGACCTTGAAAGTGGGCTCGCTCATGAAGATCATCTCAGATGAAGACTATCTCATATCCGGCCGTCTCGTTGAGGAACGTCGTAGCTCCAACTATGTCATCAACTATTGGGTCGAAGTCCTCTTTCTTGAGCCCCATTATGGAGGCGGTGGTGGAGCATCCGTAGACTTTGACGTCCCCAAGCTCCTTAGCCTCCTTTAGCATATCGTACCAGTCAGGGACGTTCGCCCTCTTCATGCCCTTGATCATCTTAGGAGCGAAATCCTCGAACTCCTTGGGGAACCTCGGTTCGGGCTTGTTCTTCGTGAAGTACAGGAGAGCAAACCCCGTGACGTATATTCTGACAGGAACTCCTAGGTTCGCGGATATCTGGGAGAGTACCCCCATGCTCATGAACGTGTCTGCCGTACCTGAATACATGACTATACAGAACCCTTTGCTCAAGATTGCACCTCCTTGTAGCTTATATCCCTAATTCCACTAAATAAAGAGAGGAGCACAATTGTCTAGAGATTCTAGACGATCTAAACTGCCCCTTAAGGAGTTTCCACTGAGGTTAGGATGACCAAATGAATGAAAAACAATAAAGTTAAGCTTTGGGGGATTAGTAAGAGGGGTTCCTTTGAGTCGAGAGCGAAACGAGGTCGAGGATCTAAACAGAGCCCTCAAGGAAGTTATTGGATCCAAAGCAGACCTGACATTGAAGAGACTTTGTTCCGTTCTGATAAACCTCGTTCAGGCCTCAACCCCTGAGGGAGGGGTTGTGATCTACATGTTCGGACTCAGGTTAGGAGAGAGACTGGCTGACGCCCTCCCTGGATCTAGGGGAGATGCGCTGGGAATTCTAAAGGAGGCTCTGATCAAGCTTGGTCTGGCGGAGGACTTGAACTTCAGAAGAGTAGGTAATAAGATCTTTATTGAGGTGTCAGAGTCAGCTGAAGCCATAAAGACAGGATTCCTTTGGGGGCAGGGAGAGTGCAACTTTACCAAGGGGTTCATAGCAGGTTTCCTCTCAAAAGTCTGGGGAAAGGTCGTCCTAGTTAAGGGAGTTAGATCCAAGAGAGAGGGGTCCTGCACATTTGTGGTGGACAGGGGAGGACCCGTGAGGGAATCTCATCCCACTAGGATGGTGATAGTCAGTTATCTTTCGGCCAATCCAGGAGCGCATTTGAGACAGATAGCTAGGGATCTGGGAATGAGTATGGGCACCTTGAGGTGGCATCTGAGCGTCTTGGAAAGGAACGGTCTCGTTTGGGAGAGGAGAGAAGGAAACAGAACTAAGTTCTTCCTGAGGGAATTTGATTTTGAGTAGTTTAGATGGCTTTACATCCCATATATAACCTCAACCGTGGCTAAGGATGGATCCTTCGCTAAGAGAATGCCTCCATTCCTCTTTACGGTTAGCAGGTAGTTTATGTCCTCAGCTGAGATCCTGAAGCCTCTTATCAATATTGGAACCCCTGGTGGGTAGGGCGTTATGTTCTCGGCCGATATCATGCCAGGAGCTAATCTTAGCGGAACCCTCCTCGAAATTATCCTCTTAGGCATTCTTCTGACTATGTAAGGATCTATCACAGGAGGATCAGCTCTGAGAGGAGGTCTTAACAGTTCTTTGTTCCTCACTGTTCTGATCTCAGACAGCGCTCTCCTAACAGCTTCTGCTGTGGCGCTGATATCCTCCTCCCTCAGCTGAAAGGTCGCCATGAACAGTATCGAGTTGTAGTTCGAGGTCTCAGGAACTACCCTGTACTTCTCCTGAAGCAGAAGGTCGAGCTGAAATCCCGTCGTGTCATAGCTGGTGAGTATCACCTGGGTCTTCGTGAGGTCCCACCCGGATATCCTGTCCCTCCACTTGTCGAGGAGCTCATCGTCCATGATCTTCAGGTTTGGGATCTCCTTGAGCCTCTCCCTCAGCATTTCAGCCTTTTTTATCACGCTCTCCACGGCCTTCCTTCCGTTCCTCTCCAGATAGCTCCTAGCGGCATCCAGGGAGGCCATCAGGTGAAAGGAGGGGCTGGTGGTCATGTAGCCCCTGTAGGCCTCCATCATGAGGTCCGAGTCGACCCGATCCCTCTTCCAGTGGATCATCCCGGTCTGTTGGAGGGAGCCTCCCTGCTTGTGGGTGCTCTGTATACTTATGTCCGCCCCAGCCTCCATGGCCGTCTCGGGAAGTCGATCGCTGAACCTGAAGTGGGATCCCCAGGCCTCGTCCACGATGACCAGGATTTCCCTGCTGAAGTTCCTTATCCTCGCCACGATCTCCCTGAGCTTGCAGGAGAGGCCTTCGTAGGTCGGGTTGGATATCAGGACAGCGTTGGCCTCGGGGTGTTTTCTGAGGGCCTCCTCAACGTCCTCCGGGGTTGGAGGTATGAAGGCGTCCAGCTCCTCGTCGTATTGTGAGGGGATGAATCGATACCTTATGCCGAAGTCCTCGCAGGCGTTCTGGACGCTCACGTGTATGTTCCTGGTCACCAGCACGAGCGGAGTTCCGTAGGCCAGTGATAGATATCTCATCGCCACGTAAACACTTCCAGTGGATCCGTGAACGCTGAACAAGGTCATATCAGCTCCATAAAGTCTAGCGGCCTTTTCTTGGGCCTCATGAAAGATCCCTGAGCTCTCTCCTGGTATTCCGTGGATGGAGAGAGAGGCCGAGACGTCAGTCCCGTAGATGTCCTCCACTCGCTCGGCCTCGAGGATCACTGAGGGTGTGCACCATCTTATGTACTTTTTCACTTCCCTGTTCAGGAAGTCGACGAGCTTGGAGCCCATACTCCAAGTCAGGGATTTGAGTAGTAAAAAGTTGCTCCCCGCCGCTGACCAGCGTTGATAGAACCATTCTGTGGGACGAAGGTCCTCCCCACCCGATCAGCTATTTGTTCTTCCCCGGAGAAACCTGTGAGGTTTGACGTCTGCCCCTCCTCTCGGGAGGGTTCTGTACCGCCCAAATGTGGTAAACTTTAACAGATCACCGGGGGAGCTATTCCTGATCATCATGGTCATCGGATACGTGGAGGAGCTGTCCACCAGGATCTCAAGGTTAAAAAGGGAAAGAAAAGCGGTCATACTTGGACACAATTATCAAGATCCATACGTTCAGGAGATAGCTGATTTTCTTGGAGATAGTCTGGAGCTCTCCAAGAAAGCGATGTCAGTGGATGCGGAGGTCATAGTTTTCGCTGGAGTTTCCTTCATGGCGGAGATGGCCGCCATCCTCAACCCGGATCGGATCGTCCTCCACCCAGAGCCCTCGGCCGGATGCCCTCTCGCAGATCACCTCGACAGGGATGTAGCTGATCTCTACAGGAGAAGATATCCCAACGCCCCTCTGGTTGTCTATGTCAACTCTCATGCCTCAGTTAAGGCGATATCCGATTATGTGGTCACGAGCTCCTCCGCTGTCAGGCTGATATCCCAGCTGGACTCGGATACTGTTTTGTTCGGACCTGACAGAAATTTAGCTAGCTACGTAGCTGAGAAGACCGGCAAGGAGATAGTGCCGGTCCCTGAGAACGGACACTGCCCTGTCCATGAGTATCTCCTCTCCCCATATCATGTGAGATTGGCCAAGGAGCTACATCCGGGGGCCAAGCTCCTCGTCCACCCCGAGGTTAGACCCGAGGTCAGAAGGATGGCCGACTTCGTGGGAAGCACCAGCCAGATGCTCAAGGCGGTCAGTTCGCTGGAGGGAGAGCTCCTCATGGGGACTGAGGAGGGGCTTTCCATAAGAGCTAGAAGAGAGAACCCCGGGAGGAGGATCTTTCCCGTCAACCCGGGGGCTGTCTGCATAGACATGAAGAAGATAAACTTGGAGAACATAGAGAGAGCGCTGAGGGAGATGGGTCCTAAGGTCAAGGTCGATGAAAGAGTTGCCGACAGAGTTAGGGAAGTTTTGACGAGGTCCCTGGAGATGTTGAGGTGATTATCACGCTCTTCGAGGACTTCCTGAGGCTTTTGAGGGAGGACGTCCCCTTCTGGGATCTGACATCCGAGCTCCTGATTCCCGAGGACGTCGTGGTTAGGGCGGAGATAATCGCTGAAGAGGAAGGAGTTGTCGCCTTCACGGAGGAGCTAAGTTCGTTCCTCGAGGAAATGGGCATCAAAACGAGGTTCATCAGGAGCGGAAGCAGGATCAAGAGTGGAGAGGTCATCATGGAGCTTAGGGGTAGCGCCAGAAAGATTCTCCTGATTGAGAGGACCGCGCTCAACCTGCTGGCCAGGGCTTGTGGGATAGCCACGAAAACTGCCAGGGTCGTCGAGAAGGTTAAGAAGGTCAACCCTCGCGTCAGGATCGCCTGCACTAGGAAGACCACCCCGGGACTGAGGTACCTCGAGAAGAGGGCCGTCATGGCTGGAGGAGGGGACACCCACAGGCTGTCCCTCAGCGACATGGTGCTCATAAAGGACAACCATCTGGCCATCGTTGGAGGCGTTGATGAGGCTGTGAGGAGGGCCAAGAATGTTGGCTTTGCTTTCAAGGTGGAGGTCGAGGTGAGCACTCCTGAGGAGGCCGTGAAAGCCGCTGAGGCAGGGGCTGACATTGTCATGCTGGACAACTTCAGACCCGAGGACGTGAAGAGGGCTCTCGACCTGCTCAAGGCGAGAGGTCTGAGGGACAGAGTTCTGGTGGAGGTCAGCGGAGGTGTTAGGGAGGACAACGTGGTCGATTACGCTAGGTTCGACGTGGACGTGATAAGCATGGGGGAGCTGACCTACGGAGCGAGGCCCCTAGGGATGAGCTTGGAGATTCGAGAGGTGGTTTGATGAGGATCGCCATCATAGGATGCGGGAACATAGGAGGGGAGATAGTCAGGGCTGTCTGTGAGGGAAGGCTGAGGTCCGCTGTGGTGGCGCTGATGGACAGGTATCCTGAGAAGTGTCTCCACCTGGCCTCGACGCTCGAGAAGTCGACTGGAGTCCGTCCAGTCGTGGCCGAGGGAATCGAGGATCTCCTCGAGGTTGAACCAGACCTTGTCGTCGAGGCAGCCAGCCAGGAGGCGGTCAGGCAGTACGCTAAGCAGATCCTGAGGAGGGGCGTAGACCTCGTGGTGATGAGCGTCGGTGCTCTCTTGGATGAGGGGTTCCTTCAAGAGATCTCGAGCTTGGATGGGAGGATCCACGTTCCCTCCGGAGCTATAGCTGGATTGGACGCTGTCAGGGCCATGAGGCACTCTGGGATAACTAAAGTCGTCCTGAGAACGAGGAAGAACCCCAAATCACTGGGCGTTGGACTTGAGGAGGAGAAGGTCCTCTTTGAGGGACCGGCGAGCAGAGCGGTCAAGGAGTTTCCCGTCAACGTGAACGTCGCCGCTGCTCTATCACTGGCCGCTGGGAGGGAGGCTTGGGTCCAGGTCATAGCCGATCCGAACGTCGAGACGAACATCCACGAGCTGGAAGTCGTTTCAGATGCCTCAACCTTGAGGGTTGTCGTGGAGAATAGGCCGAGTCCCTCAAACCCGAGGACGAGCTATCTCGCCTGCCTCTCCGTAGTGGAGTTGCTGAGATCTCTGGAGGACAAGATCCGGATAGGGACCTAGGACAGGGATGGGGGTATGTCGTTGAACCACCTGAAAAGAGCTGCCGACATCCTGAAAAGAGCTGAATACCTGGTTTCTTTCACTGGAGCAGGAATCTCAGCCGATAGCGGAGTTCCCACGTTTAGAGGAAGGGATGGGCTCTGGAACAGATTTAGAGCTCAGGACCTGGCCACGCCGGAGGCGTTTCAAAGGGATCCCGAGCTCGTATGGAGATGGTACAGATGGAGGATGGAGCTCATAGCTGGTGTGAAACCAAACGAGGCCCACAAGTTGCTGGCCATGATGGAGGAGGGGATGCTCAGGGCCGTGATAACTCAGAACGTGGATGGACTCCACCAGAGAGCCGGATCTAGGAGGGTTATCGAGCTACACGGGAGCATATGGAGGGCGAGGTGCTCCTCCTGCGATTTCAGAAAAGTGTTCTCCGAACCTCCAAAGGATTTGCCGCCGAGATGTCCATCTTGTGGTTCCCTGCTGAGACCTGACGTCGTCTGGTTTGGAGAGCCTCTTCCGGACGAGGCCTGGAGGTCCTCTGTTGAGGAGGTGAGCAAGTGCGATGTCCTGCTGGTGATAGGGACAAGCGGTGTTGTCTATCCAGCAGCCCACCTGCCGATCCTCGCCAAGGAGAGGGGAGCCTTCATCATCGAGGTAAATCCCGACAGAAGTGCGTTGACGGACATCTGTGATCTCTCCCTCAGGCTCAGGGCCGCTGAATTCGCTAGGAGGATTGAGAAGCTCCTCGATCTTTCAAAACCATGATCCCCGCTCCTACATCTGCCATATAGACGAGAACAGTGGACCGGACGTTCACGAGGAGACGAGCCAGTAGTTGCCCACAAAGACCCTCCTCAATCCGGCCTCTCTAGCTGCCTTCACAGCCCTCTTGACCTGATCTCCCGAGGTTCTAGGCAAATCGGACATCAGATGCTCCGGATGAAATGCCAGCAGCGTGTAAGGCACGTCCCTAGAGAAGGATGCCAGAAATTCGGCTATCGCCCTCACCTCCTCTTCATCCACGTATCCCGGGATGAGGAGCGTGCTTGCGGTGAACTGGTCCTTAGGCATCTTCTCTAGAAGAAAGGATGCGTTTTTATACACTGAACCGAGATCCACTCCAGTTAACGCCTTGTAAACGTTGTTATTCCATGCCTTGAGGTCGAACTTTATTATCCCGCCGCTCTCGATGGAGGTATCAGCGACCGCCTTGAGGACCTCGGGAGAGAAGTGGCCGTTCGTTTCCCAGCATACCCTGACCCTCCTTGCCATTCTGGCGGTTGCCATTGCGTGGGCTACCTGAGTAGAGGGATCCCCGCCGAAGAAACATATGCAGGCGACATCGTTCCTGATCTTAGATGCCAGCTCCTTGGAACTCATGGTGGGTCCCATTCTACGTGTCAGTTCTTTGTACATCCAGTTCTGGCAGAAGAGGCAGTCCAGATTGCAAGCTCCATAGAACACAGCCAGGTTATAGCCACGAGATCTGCTCCCCGGGCAGAACCATGCCGCAACGCAATTGGTTGGAAGACGATCGTAGTACCACTCCAGAAGACCCCTATCCGGGGTTCCCGCCCACCTCACCAGCCTTCCGTCTCTGTTCTCCACTAGTCCGCAGAAACCTCTCTCACCCCTATGAATCTCGCACCTGAGATCGCAGAGGCAGCAGATGACCTCTCCTCCCCTAGGAGGAGTGGGAGGGAGCCCATAGGTCTCCCTGTACCTCTTGTGGGATAGCTCGGCCTTCTCCAGATGGCCATCTCTGAGGCACTCATAGCACGCTCCGAGGGCCTTGGACACCAAGGCCTCTCTACCGCAGATAGGACAGGTTCGGAGCATCCTCAAATAGCTCCGGTAGGGATATCTTTAACTTCAATCCTGCTTGACGTAGATCTTTATATTTGGGTTAATGAGCTTTTTCATATGACGATCGAGATCGGGACCACCGACGAACTCAGAAGGGGACTGGATAGACTGAGATTAGGAGCTCTCTTAGAGATTGCGGCGTTCGTGCTCGTGATAATAGGCATGATCGTCCTGTTCTCTGTGCCAGGCATGTATTCTTTGATAACGCGAAGCTTTTCCGGAGGATTTCCGGGATCTCCGCCTCTTCCTGGACGTGGACCGACCACTCCACCCCCTCTCCTCACCGAGCCGGGCAAGCTGCTCGTCGCCTTGGGGGTGAGCGGCGGACTGATGCTGATCGCAGGGATCCTTGGAATAATCTCCTTCGTGCTGTGGTTCATGGCCACCGGAAACCTGAAGAGATACAGCGAGAGGCTTGGAGTAGGGAGAACTGGAATGATCCTACAGCTCCTAGCAGTGATAATCATCATTGTGGGTGCAGTGGGTTTTGTTGCCTTCGTAGCGGTCTCAGCTAAACAGTTCGTGCCAAGGGAACCATCGTTCGGCGCGTTCACAGGACTTATGACAGGGATTCTCGGGCTGTTCGGTGTTGTGATCATAGGAGTGATCCTAGCGATCATAGGAGGCATAATGTTCGGACTGATGCTCATGAGAATGCCGGAGGAGGGTCTGGACGATGGATTCAAGACGGCTGGCATAGTGTACTTGGCGGGCGTGGTAACCTCGCTGATACCCTTCGTCAGCCTGATCTCAATCATACTGGAGCTTATCTCGGTATTTCTCATATACAGAAGCTCTAAGAGAAATCTCGAATCTCTGGAGGAGGGGAGGACGCTATCCGTCGTAGGAGAGTCATGATCTCTTTCTCTCTGTTTTTATACCCTCTGCTCTACTGAAGAAGCGTTCCTTCGGCAGCTTTCACTCTTCTTACTTTTATTGACTTCTATATATTTGAAATCCTCTGGAGCCTATCATTAAGGAAGAACGCTCTGACCAATGAATTGGACAGGTCCATCTGTCCAAAATGCTTATATCGTTGATCCGGTGGACCTAAGGAGGTGAGATCGTGCACCAATTCCAGAGGTTGATGTCCCGCCAATATCATCTTTAGATCTTCTTGTCATAAGAAAGATCCTCTGGAGAGCCCTTAATGATAATCAACTCCTCATTCTGCGATTCATAGCAAGATCCAATGGCAAGACAATAACCTCGGTCCTGACTGAGATCTCCAGGTCTGAGGGAGTTCCCCTGTCAACCCTGAAGTTAAACTCCAAGATACTCAGGGAGCTCGGACTCATAGAGTACGGAGGAGGAAAGCCCGCTAAGCTCACATCTTCAGGTCTCAGCGTGCTCAAGTTGATGGACGACTGTTTCCTGAGGACTGTGAAAAGGATCTCCGATAAGCTAGGAGGAAATCACCTTCACTCGTCTCTATCATGTGCTGATGTTTTGAGAGCGATCTTTCACGTGAAAAACGAGGAAGATGTGGTTCTCCTCAGCAAGGGACACGCCGCTCCAGCTCTCTATGCGGCGCTGATGGAGATGGGGCTCATAAGTGAGGAGGAGATCGAGAACATAGGGACCCCGTTCTCAAGGCTGCAGGCCCATCCCGAGAGGGGAGTCCCGGAGGTTCTTCTCTCGTCGGGATCACTGGGCCAGGGTCTTTCCATGGCCAACGGAATAGCTCTAGCTGCCAAGATGGACGGAGTTCGGAGGAGAGTCTTCGTGGTGCTCGGAGACGGCGAGCTCGATGAGGGACAGGTCTGGGAGGCCGCCGCCACGACAGCTACCTATGGGCTGAACAACGTGATAGCGGTCGTGGACAGGAACGGACGACAGCTCACCGGACCCACGCACGAGATCAAGGTCAAGGAGCCTCTTGCCAGCAGATGGTCCGCTTTCGGGTGGGAGCCCATTGAGTGCTCTGGAAGTCCGGAGGAAGAGCTTCTGAGAGCAATAAATCTGGCTGAGGAAGTCGGAAGGCCAGTTATCATCATTGTCAGGGCGGTGAAGGAGCATGGAGAGCTTCAGAGACGCCTTTGGGGAGGAGCTTGTTAGGATTGGAGAGGTCAGGCCGGATCTTGTGGTTCTGGACGTCGACGTCTCAACATCCACAAGGACGAGAATGTTCGCCAAGAAATTCCCAAGGAGGTTCATACAGCTTGGCATAAGTGAACAGGACGCTGTCTCCACGGCCGCTGGCCTAGCGGTAGCTGGGAAGACCCCTGTCCTAGCTGGCTTTGCCATGTTCCTGATGAGAGCTTGGGAGCAGATAAGAAATGCGATCTCCAGGGACAACCTCAACGTGAAGATAGTGGGAACGCACTCCGGTTTCTCAGATCATATGGACGGATCTTCGCATCAGTGCCTCGAGGACATAGCCCTGATGAGAGTTCTGCCCAACTTCACGGTTGTATGCCCTGCGGATGCTTGGGCCACAAGGTGTCTCCTGAACCAGGTAATCGAGAGGACTGGTCCATGCTATTTGAGGCTTGGAAGAGACAACGCCCCAAAGATCTACGACCAAGAGGAACTCGAGCTCGGCAAAGCGAGCATTTTGGCAGACGGAAGCGATGTCTCCCTAATATCCTGTGGACCCACACTGGAAATATGTCTTGAGGCTGCTGAGGAACTCAGGTCCAGGGGCTTCAGCTGCCTCGTGCTGGACCTCCACACAATAAAACCTCTGGATGAGCACAGCATCGTTCAGGCGGCGAACACCAACGGCATAGTTGTGGTGGAGGAACACAGAGTTCACGGAGGACTGGGCAGTGCCGTTGCTGAAGTGGTGTCCGAGAGGAGGCCCACCAGGGTTGTGAGGATAGGTGTCAGAGACGGTTTCGGGAGAAGCTCTAGGAGGTACGAGGACCTGCTGAGCCTTCACGGCATAACCAAAGAGAACGTCCTGAGAGCAGTGGAGGTGTTGATGAGATGAGGAAAATCGTTGAGGTAGGAGATGTAAGGATCGGGGAGAAGTTCGTTGTCATAGCCGGTCCCTGCTCTGTGGAAAGCGAGGAGCAGATCATGGTGGCGGCGGAGGCTGTCAAGAGGGCTGGCGCTGACCTGCTGAGGGGAGGAGCTTTCAAGCCGAGAACCTCTCCGAGGTCCTTCCAAGGACTCGGAGAGGAGGGTCTCAAGCTTCTCAGGAAAGCTGGGGACGCTTTTGGGCTTCCAATCGTGACGGAGGTTCTAGATCCGAGGCACGTCTCCCTCGTGTCCAAGTATGCGGACATGTTGCAGATAGGTGCCAGAAACATGCAGAACTTCCCCCTCCTGAGAGAGGTAGGGAAATCAGGAATGCCTGTCCTTCTGAAGAGAGGTTTTGCAAGCACAGTTGAGGAATGGCTCTCAGCCGCTGAGTACATCCTGATGGAGGGCGACGAGGAGATAGTGCTTTGTGAGAGGGGGATAAGGACCTTCAGCTCCTCAACGAGGTTCACCTTGGACATCTCCGTTGTGCCAGTGCTGAGGGAGCTCACGACTCTTCCGGTGATAGTGGATCCTTCCCACGCCGCTGGAAGGAGAGAGATTGTCCCTCCTCTCGCCAAAGCTGCCAAGGCAGTGGGAGCCGATGGCATCATGGTGGAGGTTCATCCCGATCCGGACAGAGCCCTCTCGGACGGCAGACAGAGTCTCACGCTTGAGCAGTTTGAGAGGCTTATGAGGGAGCTGAGAGAATGAGGCTTGTCGTTGGAAGAGGGGTTCTTGACTCCCTGGGAGAGGAGGTGTCTCGCCTCAACCCTCACTCCGTTTTTCTCGTCACCGACGATGTGGTGGCTGAGCTCCACTTAGATAAGGTTCTCGAAGCTCTGGGTGATACCAGATACCTAGTTCTGGGCTCTGGTGAGGAGATAAAGTCCTTAAACGTCCTGAAAAGAATTTGGAGGTGGCTTCTCAGGTTTGGAGCTACCAGAAAGAGCCTGCTTGTGGCCCTAGGAGGAGGAACTGTTCTGGATGTGGGAGGTTTTGCTGCCTCAACCTACATGAGGGGGATGCTCCTGGCCAACGTGCCCACCACCCTTCTGGCTCAGGCGGACGCTGCGGTTGGAGGAAAGAACGGCGTGAACTACATGGGAAAGAACATGATAGGAAGCTTCTATGAGCCCCACCTCGTGGTCGCCGATGTTTCGTTGCTTGAAACGTTGAACAGAAGTGCTCTGCTCTCCGGTTTAGCTGAGATAATAAAGCATGGTGTCATAGGAGATGAGGAGCTCTTCTCCCTCCTTGAGAGAAAGGGCTTCTCGGCCCTCGAGGAGGATGCTGAATTCCTCGTGAGGAGGAGCATCGAGGTCAAGATGAGCATTGTGTCGAGAGATCCCAGGGAGGAGAACGGGCTCAGGATGGTTCTGAACCTCGGACATACCGTGGGGCACGCTCTCGAACTGCTGTCCAGATACTCCATCCAGCACGGGTTCGCCGTCTCAATTGGAATGGTCGCCAGCTGCCTGGTCGCTGAGGAGGTCAACGGATTCGATGAAACGGACAGAGTTATCAGGCTCTTAGAGAACGTCGGACTCCCCACTAGGTTTGAACTCGGTTCTAAGGGTGTTGAGAGGGTCATATCCGTTATGAAACGGGACAAGAAGGCCTGGAGAGGGGGAATAGTCATGGTTCTCCCTGTGAGGATCGGGAGGGTCGAGGTCAGGTGTGTGAAGGAGGATCCAGTGAGGAAGGCTTTGAGGATGGTCCTTTCGTGATATGCGTCTCTGCTCCTGGAGGGAAGGTCAGAGAGGCGGCTCTGAGGTATCCCAGTCATCTGGTGGAGGCCAGGCTTGATCTGGGAGGATCCTTGGATGACGTAAGGGGGATCGAGGAGAGGGCCGTGATAACGATAAGGAGGAGGGAGGAGTGGGGATCTTGGAGGTGGAGCGAGGATGAGAGGAAGGCCCTCATGAGAGAAGCGATCGATCTGAATCCAAGGTACGTGGATCTGGAGATCTCCAGCCCAATCTATGACCTTCTCGACGAGGCGAGGGACAGGTCCGTGGGCGTGGTGGCCTCGGTACACCTGAACGAGAGGAATTGGGATCTCATACTTTCTCTTCAAAAGAAGGCCATCTCCTCCGGAGCGGACGTGTTCAAGGCTGTGATTGTTCCCTCCTGCATAGGAGACTGCGTCAGGATGATGGCTATCACTGCGGCCTCTGAGATCCCCATGGTGGGGATATGCTCGGGCGAGCTCGGCGTCGTCACCAGGTTCGCTGCACCTCTCGTGGGATCACCGTTCACATATGCCTCTCCTTGGAGGCTAGCTCCTGGACAGCCGACTCCCGAGGAGCTCGAGGAGGTGTGGAGGTCTTGGGGTCTGATTTGATACTGGGAATCATGGGGGATCCTGTTGATCACTCTCTCAGCCCCAAGATGCACAACGCCGCTCTGAGACACCTGAGGCTGAGCGGAATATACACGAGGTTCAGGGTGACGCTTCAGGATCTCTCCAGGGCGCTGGACTCTGTCAGATGCCTAGGAATAAGGGGTGTGAACCTCACAATGCCCCTCAAGCAGGAGGCCCTCAGGTTCTTGGACTCCATCGACGGAAGAGCTGGTGAGTGCGGGGCTGTGAACACAGTTCTGAACGAGAAGGGTTACCTGAAAGGGTTCAATACAGATGTGGATGGTTTCATTGACTCCCTCAAGGAAACTCCGAGGGCGGCTGTCGTTCTAGGATCGGGAGGTGCAGCCTCAGCAGTCCTGCTGGCGCTCTCCGATCTGGGGTCCGAGTCAATAGTCATGGGGAGAACCAGAGAGAAGGTAGAGCTCCTAGCTCGGAAGTTCGGAGCCAGGCCCATGAGCTTCGATCTCCGGGCTCTTACGGAAGTTAAATGGGATCTCTTGGTCAACGCCACTCCCTTGGGTATGAGAGGATTTCCTGACTTGGAGATACCTGTAGAGGCCCTCAAACCCGGGAGAATAGTTTTTGATCTGGTGTACAGCCCGAGAGAGACTACTCTCCTGAAGCTGGCTAGAAGAAGGGGATGCCGAGTCATAGAGGGGCTGGAGCTCCTGGTCAATCAGGGCGCCAGGAGCTTCCGCTTGTGGACCGGGATGGAACCTCCTCTGCAGGTCATGAGGGAGGCCGTCGGACTTGAGGGGCGTGGGTGAAGCTTACGGAGCTATAACCATCGTATGCGGGCTTCCGCTCTCCAGAGGGATCGCCCTCGGAGTGGACCTGAAGGTCGAGGCTGAGGTCGAGCTGACAGAGGACGACAGCGAGGAGATGACCTCCTGGGTGAGAGGGCACAGAGTCAGGATGGGTGGAGAGCTTCTAAGGGCTCTACGCAAGATTCTCAAACTCTTCGAGTTTGAAGGGGGATTGAAGGTGAGGATAACCTCCGAAATACCTCCGGAGAGAGGGCTTAAGAGCAGCAGTGCTGTCTCCAATGCCTTGATCCTAGCGGCCATGGAAGCGCTCGGGGAAAAGCTCGAACCCTTGGAGATCCTGAGGCTTAGCGTGAAGCTTTCGAGGATGGCCGGTATTACCTTGACTGGGGCCTTGGACGATGCCTGCGCCTCCCTCCTCGGAGGACTCTGTGCTGCGGACAGTAAGGAGATGAGGATCATAGCTAGAAGAAGAGTCCCGGAGTTCAGCGTTGGGATCTTGGTTCCGGAAAGAAGAGTTCCAACTTCCTCACTTCGAAGCATAGATTTCTCCCCCTATGCAGGACTTTTCGAGGAGATTTTCAGGAAAGCCCTTGAGGAGGACTGGATACAGGCCATGACAGAGAACGGCAAAGCTATGTGCAACATACTAGGTTACAGCCAGAGGCCCATCACGGAGGCGCTTAGATCCGGAGCTCTGGGAGCTGGGCTCTCGGGAAAGGGCCCGGCGTTCGCTGCTATCTTCGAGGGGGAGGCTAGCTGGGGAAACATGGTGACCAGGGTGAGATCTTGAGGATCGTGGTCAAGCCATCGAACCTCTCCGGAGAGGTGAGCGCTCCGCCCTCAAAGAGCCACACCCACAGGGCCTTCTTCGCGGCCCTGCTTTCAAAGGGGAGGAGCTACATACGGAGGGCTCTGAGGTCTGGGGATACCGAGAGAACCCTTGATGCTGTGAGGTCCTTTGGTTCAAAGGCCTCCTGGGAAGTCGTCGAGGGCGCAAAGAAGCTCAGACCTGCCTTAGTGTTCAGCGGAAGATCGGGAACGACTAGGAGAATAGCCTGTGCTGTCGCCTCCCTGATAGATGGAAGGAGCACCATACTAAGCGATCCTTCAGCTGAAAGAAGACCGATGGCTCCTCTGCTGAGAGCTCTGAAGAGCTTGGGTGCTAAGATAGGTTTGGATCCACTGACCGTTGAGGGACCCATAGAGGGAGGATTTGTGACCTTGGACTGCTCCCTGTCCTCACAGTTCCTCACAGCACTCCTCATCATAGCGCCCATGGTGGGCATGAGAATAAGGGTTGAGAACCTGGTCTCCGAGCCTTATGTTGAGATCACACTGGAGGTTCTGAAGAGCTTCGGCGTTTCGGTCTCCAGAAATGGTCCTCTGTTTGAGATCCCTGCACAAAGCTACGTTCCATCGACCTACGTGGTTCCCGGCGACTTCTCATCTGCTGCCTTTCTCCTAGCAGCTGGAGCACTGTGCGGAAAGGTGAGAGTTGAGAACCTTTCCTTCAAGCATCCGGACGCCAGGATCGTGGACGTGCTGGAGGAGATGGGTGCCTATGTCAGAAGAGGAGATCGCTGGGTTGAGGTCGAGCGCTCCGACGGACTTGAGGGCGTTGAGGTGAACTTGTCCTCCTCTCCGGATCTCCTCCCCATTCTGGCGGTGCTCGGATCCTTCGCCTCCGGGATCACGGTCCTCAGGGGTGTCGGACACGCTAGACACAAGGAGAGCGACAGGGTCAGGTCCATGTCCTTGAACCTCAGGAGAGCAGGGATAGAAGTTAGAGAGCTCGATGACGGGCTTGCTATCAGGGGAGGAAGTCCTAAAGGATCTCACTTTCTTTCCTTCGGCGACCACAGAGTTGAGATGGCCATGATCGTCCTGGGACTTGCTGCTGAGGGAGAGAGCACTGTGGAGGGCGTTTTCCACAGGGACTCCTACCCGGGATTCTTGGACGATCTCAGGTCGCTGGGAGGGTCCGTATGCTTGGTGTGATGTTCAGGGTATCCGTGTTCGGGGAGAGCCATGGTCCCTGTGTTGGGGTGCTCATAGAGGGCTGCCCTCCGGGGGTGGAGGTTTCTGAGGAGGACATGAGAAGGGAGCTTCTGAGGAGATCAAAGGGGTTTATGTCCACTCCGAGGAAGGAGAAGGAGGAAGTCTTCATCGCCTCCGGTGTGTTCAGGGGGAAGACCACGGGAACCCCCATAGTTCTCCTCCTGAGAAACTCCGACGTGAACTCAAAGCCCTACGAGGTTTTCAGGAGGAGACCGAGACCTGGACATGCTGATTACGTTGCCAGGATCAAGTACATGGGTTATCACGATCACAGAGGAGGAGGCATATTCTCCGGGAGGATCACCGCCGGACTTGTCGCTGCGGGATCGGTGGCTAAGTCCCTTTTAAGAAGACAGGGGATAAGGATCGCCGCCCACACGGTTCAAATCGGAAAGGTCAGGGTGGAGAGGGAGATGAGCTTTGATGAGGTTCTTAGAGCCGAGGAAAGTCCTGTCAGATGCGCTGACCCAGAGAAATCCAGGGAAATGATGGAGGAGATAGCTAAAGCTTCTGAGGAGGGAGATAGCAGCGGAGGGGTGGCTGAGGTTCTTGCCGTGGGTCTTCCCGTCGGGTTAGGAGAGCCCCCGATCGACACGCTGGACGGGGATCTCTGCAAGGCCATAATGGTGGTGCCGGGCGTCAAGGGGATCGAGTTTGGGGATGGATTCAGGATGGCTGAGATGCGGGGAAGCGAGGCCAACGATCCCTTCGTCCTCAGGGATGGAAAGGTGGTCATGGAGACGAACCGGTCAGGAGGGATAAACGGGGGGATCAGCAACGGAATGCCTGTGAAGATCAGGGTCGCGTTCAGGCCGACCCCCTCCATAAGAAAGGAGCAGAGGACCGTCGATCTGGACTCCGTGGAAGAGGTCTCCCTCAGGGCTGAGGGCAGGTACGACTCCTGCATAGTCCCCAGGGCTGTCCCGGTTCTGGAGTCCGTGGTCGCTATAGTGCTGGCGGATCATCTTCTGAGGTGGTTGTCTTGGATGAAATTCTCAGAATTAGGGACGAAATAGACAGGATCGATCTTGAGATAAGGAGGCTTCTGAGGAGGAGAATGGAGCTCGCTGCCAAGATAGGAGAGGTGAAAAAGGTCAAGGGATTGGGCATCGTCGACGAGGAGAGGGAGAGGGAGGTTCTCAGAAGGGCTGGACCATTCGCACCCATATTCAGAGAGATAATAAGGGCCTCCAAGGAGGTTCAGAGGGAGAGAAAGATCCTGGGAATTGTGGGAATGGGTAGGATGGGCTCCTGGATGGCCAGGAGGCTGGGCCCCTTCGTCGATGTGCTGTGCAACGACATAAGGAGGATAGAGGGTTACAGGAACGTCTCTCTGCACGAGATAGCAAGAGGATGTGATTTCATCATGGTGTCCACCCCGAGCGACGTGGTTCCCAAGATCGTGAGGCGCGTCGGCAAGCTCATGAGGGAAGATGCCCTCATCTTTGATATAGCCACCGTGAAGGGAAATCTCAAGGAGGAGCTTTCATCCGTCAGGGGGAGAGCCTGCAGCCTTCATCCCATGTTCGGTCCGGCGGCCAGACAGGACAGGGAGCAGAGAGTAGTTCTGATGGAGGTGAAGGGGGAGTGTGAGGACCTGGTGGATCTGCTAGAGAGGGCCGGGCTCGTGGTTGAAAGAGGTTCCATCGATGAACATGATCGCATGGTGGCTAGGACGATAGGCCTCCCCTACCTGATAACTCTGTCCCTCCTCAAGATCAAGAGGGCTGAGATGAAGGTTTACGAGGGGATGTCCTTCTCCTACCTCATGAACTTATCGAGCGCTCTGGTATCGGACAGCGTGGAGCTCGTATCGGCCATACTCGGGATGAAGGAAATGCCTGAAGCCGTGGAGGAGCTTGTGAGCGCCATGAAAGAGATTTTGAGCTCTGATGTCGAGGTTGTGCTGGACGAGCTCAGGGACAGGGTTGACGTAAGCCCCGAGGTAGCCTACAGAAGGATGTATGAAGCTCTGGATAGATGACGGGCCCTTATCGGGCCACCTTTCGGTCTTCTACGCTTCCCAAACACTTTTTCACGTAAGTTGACTCGGTCGTGCTTCCGACCTTCCGCGTCTTACATCTCGCTTCATCGACCATTCTCGAAGACCTGAACGTCCGTTACCCGTGTGCTTCCCGAGCCAGATGGGTTTTTGCTGAAACCCCGATCACCAGACCTTAGTCCCCGGCGGGACGTCCTCGCCTACAGTTATCAGGTGGACCTTCCCCGACTCCTCCTCGGCCAGGATGAGCATTCCCTGGCTTTCGACCCCCATTATCTTCTTGGGCTTGAGGTTCAGGACGAATATCATTCTCTTCCCCTTGAGGTCCTCTGGCGCGTACTGATCAGCTATTCCCGTGACTATGACCCTTCTCTCATCTCCGAAGTTCACCAAGAGCTTTATCAGCTTCTTGGACTTGGGTATCCTTTCAGCCTCCTCCACGAGGCCGATCCTGAGGTCAAACTTCCAGAACTCCTCGACGTCGTACATATGTCACTGAGTGAGTTTTCAGCCTTAAAGTTCTGCGCCAGCTTTATACCTATCCACTGAAGCAGGATCTCTTGGTCCGGCTCAGCAACTGAGGGATATCATGAGGCTGCTCCTCCACGGAGATGTCTACTCCTCCCTTAACGAGCTCGAAGATTGCTCCATCTCTGTAGCCATCACATCCCCTCCCTACTGGAAGCAGAGGGATTACGGGTTTGATGAGCAGATAGGACAGGAGAGTACTCCTGAGGAATACATGGGAAGGCTGGTTAGGATATTCAACTTGCTGAGGAGAAAGCTGAGGGAGGACGGTGTCTTCTTCCTCAACGTGGGGGACAAGTACCTTCAGAGGTACGGGAAGTCCCATCTCCTTCAGATACCGTACAGACTGGCTTACCACATGGTCGAGGACGGGTGGGTTCTCGAGGACGTGATCATCTGGTACAAGCCCAACCACATGCCCTCGCCGGTGAGGGACAGGTTCACGAACACCTACGAACCCATCTTCGTGTTCTCAAAGGGAGAGAGGAACATATACATGGGTGGAGCTCCGATCATAAAGATAAGACTGCAGAGAACTCCTTGGAAACATACTGCTGTCTTCCCAGAGAGGCTTGTGGAGAGCCTCCTGAGGAGGGTTCGCCTCACCGGCGGGGATCTGGTGCTTGATCCCTTTGCGGGAACAGGTACCGTCGGAGCTGTCGCGGGGAGGATGAACCTCGACTTCGTACTGATCGAGAGGTGCGATGATTTTGTGAGAATAATGAGGGAGAGAATCCCCTTCTTGGACGTCAGAGAAGTTTCTACCTTGACTTATCGATGGGAACCGGTCAGAAATCCGGACATCCCGAGGAGAGATCCCGATGAAATCCTCTCCGATAGGAGGGGCGAGGTCGTCATAGTGGAGAACAGCTCCCGTTTCCTGTCGGTGTTGGCCGGGATGATCACAGAGAACTTCAGGAGATTCCACAGAGAGGACGCCCTCTACTTCGTAGGGGTCATGAACTGGTCCCTCATGGACCTCTGCGTCCCGGCCCTGATGATAGAGAGAGGGTACGTGCTGAGGAACATGGTCGTTGTGAGCAGGGGTGACGGATGGTTTCCCGTCTTCATGATGGCTCGAGACAGCACGAGGGTGGCCTACAGGTTCAACCTGGACAGAGTGAGAGTGAGGCACAGATCACAGTGCTCGAGCTCATGGTTCGACCTGAACTTCGTCGGCATGACCGTGAGGGACATCTCGGGTAAGAGGACCAGGAGGGGGGTCGTTGTTCGGGTTCTGGAGAGATATGACGATGGTTTTCCGATGGTTTTGGCTGTTAGATGGAACGACGGGATCTCTGCGGAGCTTGCACTTCACCCAGAGATGGACGAGGAGATCAGAGAGGGTCTCAAGTTCAGGTGTCCCAGATGCTCCTGCTTTCTGGACCTGACGGGGGATCCTGAGGAGAGGTGCCCCTCCTGTGGAAGAAGGGTCTGGGAAGGTCTCCCCGTTCCGGAAGAGCCAAAGATCGTCGAGAAGTTGTACAGGAAAGTTGTTCAGCTCTCCGATCGGGTTGACCAGGTGGGATCATGCGGTTGTCCTCCTCGGATCGACAAGAGGGAGAGCCGGTCGAAGTTCATCGGGATGAGGAGGGAGAATTGGGGAGCATCGCCTGGGGCTAGAAAGCAAGTTTTGGGAGAGTACTTCACGAAGATGAGACTGTATAGAATAGAACAACCCCTGGTGGCCAGATATCTCAACGGACTGAGGAGGAGAAGGGGGATGAGTGTAAAAGATGTGGAGAGGGCTCTTCCGGAGGGCTACAGATACACTGTAGGGCACTGGTTCAGGAGGGACTTCGGAGGATCGACTCCGATCCCTCAGGACGTCGGACTTCTCAGGAACGTGCTTGGCGATGACACTCTCCTGAGGGCCCTCGAGAGAACTGCCTTAAAGTTTCAAACAGTTAAACCTCATGCCAGGGGCAAAAATCCTGGCGATTTCATTGAGGGAATGAATCCTGATGAGTTGGTGAGCTTTTTCAGGAAGCTCTTCCTGTAGTTTCAGATTATCCTCCCTATCTCCTTGGGAAGGTCTCTTATGCTCCTTATGACCAGACCTCTCCCGCCCATGACCGTCACTCCGTCGGCGTTGGGATCTATCAGGACGGCTCTGGCTCCCGCCATTATCGCTCCAGCGAAATCGTCAGCCAGCGAGTCTCCCACGTGAACCAGGTCGCTCAAGTTGACCCCAAGCCTCGACGCCACCTTCTCGAAGGCTCTCCTGTCCGGTTTCCTAGCCCCTATCTCATCAGCAAATATCGAGACATCGATGTGATCCAACAGGCCGCTACCAGCCAGGAGCATCCTTGTCATGGCTCCAGGCCAGAAGAGGACGTTTCCAAGGCATGCAACCTTGAAGCCCATCCTCCTTATCTCTTTGATCGTATCCATTGCTCCCTCGATGACGAGATCTTTTGGATCGATCCTGAGAAAGGTCTCGGCGAGGGCTCTCCTGAGAACCTCCTCGCCAACCCCCAGATCTGTGGACAGCATCTCGGTGGAGCTTCTCACCACGTCCTCACCGAGATGGCCTAGAAGCCTAGCCCTCTTCGCCCTCCTGTGCCAGCTTATCACATCTCTGTAGACCCTCTCCGGGTCCCTGTCGCAGAGCCTAGCGATCTCCTCGGATATCCTCACGTAGAACTTTGAGTTGTCCAGAAGGGTGTCCCACACGTCGAAGCAAACAGCCCTCGCCATGGACCCCACCGAGGATCAGTCCACCTTCGCCACCACCACAGGACCCGGGAAGTACCCCTTTATCCACAGGTACTTGAGCAGGTCCTCCTTCGTGTCGCTCTCTCCGACTATCCTGCAATTCACAACTGCGACGTATTTTCCTCTCTTCTTCCTTCTGAGCTCACCCATCATGAGGTCGAGCCACTTATAGGACCTCACGAACCTCCTTACGTCGTCACCGGCAATCAAGAAAGCACACCACGCTACCCAACCAGTGGGAGATAAATTGGTTGACAGCTGAATGTAATAAGCTGATATTACTGTGCGATGACCGTCAGGACCGCACCTCGATGAGCGTTGTGCTGGGGAGACATGGGGAGGGATCGCTGCACTCCCGCCTTCTCGAACCTCGATGTCTTTTTAAAGTAGGCAGTTACCAGATCCAAACGCCATGAGGTTCCTGGCAGCGGGAAACATATCCATAGATCTGATACACACGGAGGCGGGCACTGAGAGGAGAATAGCGGGTTCTTCAGCCTACGCCGCCGTGGTGGCGCGAAGGCTGGGAGCGGAGCCCTATGTGGTGGCTAGATGCGGAAGGGACATAGGGCTCGATGATCTCAGACGGGTCGTCGAGGATTCATCCCTTGCAGGAGTTGTCATGAGTGAGAGCACGGCCTCCTTCGAGCTCATCTACACGGGAGAGGATAGAATACTCAGGCTTCTCTATAGGTCTGAGGAGATACCTCCCAGATCGCTGGATAACGTTCCAGACTGCGAGGTTGGGCTCGCATCTCCGATATATCACGAGATACCTCTGGAGACCATGCGGGAGATCAGGAGAAAGTGTGGCTTCCTCGGACTTGACCCTCAAGGATGCATAAGGTTCGCTAGGGAGGACGGCACCATAGAGTTCAGACCGGCTGAGAACCTGGACGAGTACATCTCCCTGTCCGACCTGATATCCACAAGCAAGCCGGAAATACGCTACCTCTCCGGCAGGGATGGAGTTGAGGGTCTGAGATCTCTGTTGGACAGAGGAGCACCGATGGTCCTCCTGACGAGGGAGGGCGGGTCCGACAGGTATCTCCTGCTCACGGAGGACTCCACCTTGGAGGCCCCCGCCATACCACCTGCCAAGATGGTGGATCCCGGAGGGGCCGGCGATGCGTCAACAACAGCATTCCTAGTGGAGTACCTAAGGACGAACGATCCCCTCTGGTCACTGTGGATGGCGAGCTCCGTCTCAAGCTTCATATACGAGGAGTTCGGTGTAAGCGGAGCACCCACACGAGAAGAGGCCATTGGAAGACTGCGTGAATTTTTATTAAGAAATAGACCGGATCTCTACCGTAGATTTAGAGATAGACTGGAGGAGGTTTCTTCATGAAGCCTAAGATCGCTGAGAAGCACTGGACCCCCGATCTGGAACTGGAGATTCAGAAAGTTTGGGAAAAGGAGGACCTCTACAGGTTTGACCCCAACAGCGACAAGGTCTTCTCCATCGACACGCCTCCCCCGTACGCCAGCGGGAAGTGGCACGTCGGGGCAGCTATCCACTACTCCCAGATAGACATGATAGCCAGGACCATGAGGATGTTCGGTTACAGCGTCTATTTTCCGTTCGGAATAGATAGGAACGGTCTGCCCGTCGAGGTTGAAGTGGAGAAGAGACACAACATCAGGATGTGGGAGTACCCGAGGGAGAAGTTCATAGAGCTCTGTAAGGAGTTCTTGGATGAGGCTGAGAACGACATAGTGAGGATATCGAAGAGGCTCGGCATAAGCGCCGACTTCAAGAACCTCTTCAGGACCGACAGCGATCTCTGGAGGGCACAGACACAGAGAACCATAATAGAGGCCTTCAAGAAGGGTCTTATCTATGAGGACTACAGGCCGAACAACTACTGTCCAAGGTGCAAGACCACCCTGGCTGACGCCGAGGTCGAGCATAGGAAGCTGAGAGGAAAGCTCGTCTACCTGAAGTTCAGGGAAAAGGAGAGTGGGAAGGACTACCTCATAGCCACCACGAGACCTGAGCTCCTGCCCGCCTGCGCCGCCGTGATATACAACCCGGAGGATGAGAGGTACAAGGAGCTGAGGGGAAAGGTTCTTGTGACGCCTCTGGGCGATGAGGTCAAGGTTCTGGAGCATCCGGCGGCGAAGCCGGAGTTTGGCACCGGCCTGATGATGGTCTGCTCCTATGGAGACACAGTGGATGTGATGTTGTTCAGGGAGCTCAAGCTCGAGCCCAAGATCATAGTCAGTGAGGATGGGAGGCTCAACGAAAAGGCCGGCAAGTACAGAGGCCTCACTGTGGAGGAGGCCAGGGAGAAGATAATAGAGGATCTGAAGAAAACGGGCTACGTTGAGAGGGTGGAGGAGATAGAGCACGACACGCCCGTCTGCTGGAGGTGTAAGACCCCCATAGAGATCGTGCCGATGCATGAGTTTTACCTAAAGCAGAAGGAGTACATAGACAAGCTGAGGGAGATCGTACTCAAGGAGGCCAAGTTCTATCCGGACTGGGCCGTCAACTACTGGCTCAACTGGTTGAAGTCCATAGAGACCGACTGGCCCATCTCTAGGAGGAGATACTATGCCACGGAGATACCTGTTTGGTACTGCAAGTCCTGCGGAAAGATGGTCCTGCCTGAACCTGGAAGATATTACAGGCCCTGGAAGGAGGATCCCCCGTTCGATAGGTGCCCACACTGCGGTTCCTCCGAGGGGTTCACCGGGGAGACGAGGGTCTTCGACACCTGGATAGATTCTAGCATATCCCCTCTGGTCTACAACGGCTACGGATGGAACGAGGAGTTCTTCAAGAAGTTGGGGCCCAGCGACCTGAGGCCTCAGGGCAAGGACATAGTGAGGACCTGGCTCCATTACACCCTGCTCAGGGTTTACCTCCTGCTCGGGAGGTCTGCGTTCAGGCACATATGGATCTCCGGCATGGGGCTTGACGAGAAGGGAAGAGCTATGCACAAAAGCTTAGGGAACGTGATATATCCGTGGCCCTTGTTCGAGAAGTTCGGAGCTGATGCTGTGAGGCTTGCCGGTGCGTCGGAGGCCCACCACGGATCTGACTTCAGGATCTCTGAGGAGAGGATAGGTGGTTGTTTCAAGTTCCTCCAGAAGCTTTGGAACGTGGCCAGGTTCGTTTCTATGTTCCCGTTTCCCGAAGAGGAGCCAGAGCTAACTCCCACGGATCTCTGGATTCTGGGTGAGTTGAACGACCTCATAAGAAGGGCTGAGGAGGGCTACAGGTCCTTTGACTTCTTCAATCCGGCCACTCTGTCCAGGAGGTTTGTGTGGGAGATCTTCGCCCCTCACTACCTGGAGATGGTCAAGTGGAGGGCCTACGGAGATGGAGATGAGAAGGAGGTCAAGGCCGCCAGATGGACGCTACACACTGTCCTCAGAGCAGTTTTGAGGCTTCTGGCTCCGATAATACCCCACATAACCGACTACATATGGAGGGCCATCTACGGCGGATCCGTCCACAGGGAGAGGTTCCCCGAGCCCGATGAGAGATGGGATACCGAGTACGCCAAGTTCACTGACAGGATAATGGAGTTTAACAGCATGGTCTGGAAGATCAAAAAGGAGAGAGGAATACCCTTCTCTCAAGGAATAGAGGTCGAGATACCCAAGGAGCTCAGACCTTTCGAGAGGGATCTCAGGGCCCTACACAAGATCTCCTGACCTCTCGGCTATTTTTATCGCTAGCCGAACTGCCTCAACGGCACTACCTCCTAGAATATACACCGCCGGCTCTATGCCGAACTCGCCTGGATCCACGATCACATCCGGCCTCCCAGCTGTGCACATCCTTCCCACCTCTTCTAAGAGCTCTTTCTCCCTGAATTCAGGGCTTTTCTTTCCAGGGGCCCTTCTTATCCTTCCGTATCTGAGACCCATATCCTCGAGAACTCTCTCGAGCCCGTCCACATGTCTGAGGTTCATGACGGCTCTGATCTCGGGATAGGAGCTCATGACCCTCTCGAGAACTACGCCGTTGTGCTGACTGGCTCCCGGTTCTGGTCCGGAGAAGGCTTTTAGCCCTCCCTTGTACTTCACTATCCTTCCAGGAACCCCTAAGATCTCCTTTAACCCCCTGCCAGATGCTCTAGCTAGGTTTATCCCGACCTCAGGGTACAGCTTCATCAACACGGGGGCGTTGTCCTCTATCATCCTCATCGCCGAGATCATGTCGGAGAGAGCGTCCTCCTTTATGTCGAGGGGAACCTCGGTGACCTTGCACACCATGCATCCCGGTGGGAGGACGCTGTACACCTTCCTGTGCACCGGGCAGAGATTTCCATGTATCTTCAGGAATTTACATGTCCTGCAGAACCTCTCAAGGATCTCTTCTATGCTCTTTTCTGATTTGACGGCTGAGAAAATCTCTTGTGCGAGCAGTTCAGCCTCCTTGCTCAGTTCTCCCTTCGGATCATGGGAGGAGATCAGCTCGGAGACCATGGGCTGCGATACTCCCAAAAGCCTGCCTATCTCCTTCTGAGTCCATCCGTATGAGGAGAGCTTCTTCGCCAGCTTGATCCTGAACTTGGGCATCAGCTCCCTGAGGACGACCTCACAGGGAGGTCTCACCTTATCACCTTCGGGAGCTCCCAGACTCCCTCTATTATCTCCTCAGCCCCGTTCAGGAGAAGCCTCTCCTTGGGTTCAAGTCCAGTGAGCACGGCTATCCTCCTGACGCCGAGCTCCTTGGCCGACCGCATGTCCGTCCAGTAATCGGCTATGAAAATTATCTCCTCAGGAGAAGCAGAGAACTTTCTCATGACGTGTTCTATCATTCCTTTTTTAGACCATAAGAATTCCTCTTCCTTTATCTGGGCTAGAGAACATGCATAGTCCACGTACTTATCGATCCCGAAAGCTCTGAGCTCGTCCCAGAGCTCCTCCTCCGTACACTCCCTCCCTGTGGTGACCACGATCCTGAAGCCCCTCTCCTTCAGGTACTTCAGGACATCATGGACGCCCTCGTAGAGCCTGTCCTCTGGGTGCCTCCTAGAGCAGTGCATCCTGCGGAACTTCCTCCAGAACTCTTCTACGTCGACGTGACTGGGTATGTACTTATTGAGCTCGTCAGCTGAGTAGGCCTCGACGAACTCCTCCCACTTGAGCTCTCTGAGACCGTACTGTCCGAGCAGCTCGTTGAAGCAGACGTGGAACCTGTGAAGGGTGTCCACCAACGTCTGGTCCAGATCGAATATGACTATCATTGTGGTGTCCTACAAGCATCACTTTAAAATGATCACCCTGGTCGACAGCGGGATGGATTTTAAGCAGGTTCTGAGCAGGATAGTCAAGCTCAGATGCTTGACGAGGACGGGATGGGAGCAGTCGGGCATACCCCCTGCACTCGCCGAGAACGTTGCTGAGCACTCCTTCCTGACCGCTTCCATATCCTTGCTCATGTGTGAGCGTCTCAGATCCCTCGGAGCTCATGTCGACACGGGCAGGTGCCTCGCCATGGCCCTGGTGCACGACTGGCCCGAGGCCGTGACGGGGGACATACCACTCTGGACCTCCATGAGGATGAGGCCTGGTGAGAGAAGATCTTTGGAGAAGGAGGCCCTGTCCGAGATGGGATCCGATCCGCTGATAGAGCTTCTGGAGGAATTCAATGAGAGGTCCACCAGGGAGAGCAGGGTGGCGCGGGTCTCCGATCTGATAGCAACCGCTATCCAGGCCGAGGAGTATGCTCGCTCCGGATTCAGGGAGGCAGCCGATATAGGAAGGGAGTGTCTGAGGAAGGCCTTCAAGATCTCCAGCTCGGACGATCTTCTAGCAATTGTCGTCAAAGAGCTTCTATCAGGCCTCACACTTGCTGAAGAGGTAGGCTCCGGCGAAGATCGTGAGACAGGTCACTCCCAGGGTCACCAAGATGTCGGCCCATAGAGGGATGTAGCCCACTCCTATGAGGACCTGCCTGACGGCGTCCACCTCATAAGTGACGGGATTTGCGTATATCACGAGCTTGAAGGCCTCAGGTATCCCCTGAAGAGGGAAGAACGCTGTGGAGAGGAACATGGCTGGCATTATCAGAAGGTTCATTATGAGGGAAAAGCCGTGAACATCCTCCATGCGGGATGCAAAGGCCAATCCGAAGCCCACCGACGAGAAGGCCACTAGGATCATCAGGAATATGCAGGCCACCACGCCCAGCGCTGAGACCCTCACCCCCATGGCTACGCTCGCCGCTAATATTATAAATCCCTGAATTAAGGCTATGGTGCTGCCCCCGAGCGTCTTGCCTATCACTATGGATATCCTCCTGACAGGGGCCACGAGAACCTCCTTGAGGAAGCCGAACTGCCTGTCCCACAGGACGGAGATTCCCGCGAACATTGAGGAGAAGATAACGCTCATGACGACCATTCCTGGAGCCAAGAACTCCAGGTAGCTCACCGTCGTCGGTATGCCAGCGAACCTGGCTCCCCTGAATCCAAATCCAAAGGCTGCCAAGAAGAGCAGTGGCTGGAAGAGGTTCCCCACGAGCCTGCTCTTGGCCCTGATGAACCTCTTCACTTGCCTGAGCCACATCACGTATATGGCCTGCATGTCGGATCTCATGACAGACGCCTCCTCCTCAGCATCCTTATGCGGTCGACAGGTCCCGCCTCCTCGTCCCTCATCTTACGGCCGGTGTAGTATATGTAGACGTCTTCCAGGCTGGGTTTCTTCATGTTTATGCTCTCGATCTCCACACCAACTTCCTGAGCCACCTTAAATATCAGGGGAATTCTCTTCTCGCTGGAGCTTGTGTAGACCGCTAGCTCCTCCCCAACCCTCACCTTGTTGACCCAGTTCTCAGATCTGAGGGCTTCCGCCAGCTTGAGATCGTCGCTGGACTTCACGTATATGACGTCCCGCCCAACTACATCTTTAAGGTTCGATGGTTTGTCCAGAGCTATTATCCTCCCGTGGTCTATTATGGCCACGCGATCGCAGAGCTCGTCGGCCTCCTCTATGTAGTGAGTGGTGAGAAATATCGTCATTCCCTCCTCCTCGTTCAGCCTCCTTATGTACCGCCATATCGCCCTTCTGGTCTGGGCGTCGAGACCCAGCGTGGGCTCGTCCAGGAAGAGGACCTTGGGATAGTGCATGAGCCCCCTTGCTATCTCGAGCCTCCTCCTCATGCCGCCCGAGTACTTCTTCACCAGATCATCAGCCCTGTCAGTAAGTTCTACGAGTTCCAGCACCTCTTCTATTCTCCTCTTCCTCGTATCGCTGCTCATGCCGTAGAGCCTGGCGTGATAATCCAAGTTCTCCCTTCCGGTCAGTTCGGTGTCCAAGGCGGGATCCTGAAAGACTATCCCTATGGATTTCCTGACCTCATGTGCCTTCCTCACCACATCGTAGCCGCAGACCTTGGCCTCGCCCTCCGTCGGCTTGAGGAGAGTCACAAGCATCTTTATCGTGGTTGTCTTGCCCGCACCGTTGGGACCCAAGAACCCGAAGACCTCCCCCTCCTCGACCTCGAAGCTTATGTGATCTACAGCTAGCACTCCACCCTCATAGACCTTGGTGAGGTTCCTGGCCTCCACGATGAAGCCCATCGAAGATCTCTATATCGACAGTGAGTCGAGGTATTAAAAACTTGGGGAGACTCAGAGCGCTGCTCAAATCCAAGAACACATAAAAAGGTTGAGAGATCGAGGAAAAATTAGGATGATCGGGTTCTCAGTTCTCCTATGAAGCGACACTTCTTCAGAGCTTTAAGCTTGGAGAGTGATGGAGGTATCTCCACAAGTCTGCAGTCCACTATGCTGCCGACCTTCTCATCGAACAGCTCCTGCGTGACGTCGTCGGCGAAGGTAAGCTCCTTTATCCCTATGAACAGGAGCGGGCTCTCAGCCTCCTCCAAGAGGGCTCTGTCCACTTCCAGCTTTTCGACGTCCTTTATGAGCTGTACATTTATCTTCTTCTTTATACCGCTGAGAACGGACTCTGTGAAAGACATCACCCTTCCGCCGGCCTCAAGAAGTGAGAGGTAAAGCTTAAACGCCTGGCTGACTATGTCACCTATGGTCCTTCCTGTGAGCCTGGCGAGCTCCGATATCTTGTCGTAGAGCTCGCTATCGACGCCCTTTATTGTTATGGCCCTCTTGTCCTCTTCCCTCCTAACCTCCTCGACCATGGTATCACCGGTTATACTGGTATTACTAGTTATATAAAAACTTTCCGAAAGCCAGCTAACCTGGTGGTACTAGGTCCGAGGGACCCTTAGAATTTTTGGCTTTTGTGATTTTCCTGAGCACCCACGGACGGTGAACTGAGGATAGACAGAAGGTTAGCTTTAACTCTCGCGATCTGTGCGGAAATAGTACCAATTGCGGCGCCATTACATCTCCTTCATCAGGACCCCTTGTAAGGAGATCATTACCATTGATGAACGACAACGCCTCCTCGTGTTCCTCTGAAAACAGCTAAACCTGATAGAACCGGGGATTCTTGGGAATTTTATTGTTGAGTTTAAAAAAGCCCCTGCCATGGAAGGTAGTCCTTCTAGACGTCGAGAAGCTGCTATTAGCATCACAGTAAGAGACAGAGCTGCTCTCTTCATAGTCGTCGAGGAGGTAAATTCCTGATCCCGTGAGGATCTACACCTTAAGCCGTCATAGATGAGCTTTACTCTCCTTAAACGGCGTCAGTTACCAGACGTCATCCTGAAGGTGTCCTCAGCGAAGGATGTTGAGAAGATCGCCGGGCGAAATTTTTAGTTGTCAAGGCTTTGTCTGGCCATGTGGGAGCATGAAGTACAGGATCGTCGGGGACGAGCTCCAGCTCCTCATCATAGAGCTCAATCCCGGGGAGAAGATAATAGCTGAGGCTGGAGCCCTCAACCACATGTCGGGCAATGTGAGAATGGAGGTTAAGGCTAGAGGAGGCATTGGAAAGAGCTTCCTCAGAAAATTGGCTGGAGAAACGTTTTTCATGACCGAGTTCACTCCGGTGGGAGGACCAGGAATCGTGGCCTTCGCTGGAACCGTCCCCGGTAAGATAGCTCCTCTTGAGCTGGATGGCTCAAAGAGCTTTCTTCTCCACAGGGGAAGCTTTTTGGCGGCTACAGAAGACGTTGACATCTCTCCAGGGATGGCTAAGAGGTTAGGTGCAGCTCTTTTCGGAGGTGAGGGACTTATCATGGAAAGAGTCTCCGGCATCGGAACTGCCTTCATAAACGCTGCTGGTGACTTTATAGAGTATGACTTGAAGCCGGGGCAGGTGCTGAAGGTGGACACCGGAAACCTCGTTGCCGTGGAAGACAGCGTTGACTTCGACATAGAGAGGGTCGGGGGGATAAAGTCCATACTCTTCGGAGGTGAGGGCCTCTTCTTCGCCGTGCTCAGAGGTCCGGGGAAGGTCATACTCCAGTCCATGAACGTAGGTGCCCTGGCCCACGAGATAGCCAAGTACATACCGAGGAGCGGGGGAAACAGGCCTTTGACCATATCCCTGTTCGGGGGAGGAGAGCTTTGAACAGGAACTACCTAGCGCTGATCCTCCTGCTGATAGCTGGTTGTGTCCTCGGGGTTGCAGTTTTGTTTGTCCTCATGAAACTGCTTCCGTTGATAATGGCCATCCTAATAGCTGTTTTAGTCTTCGTAGCCTTTGTCGTTGTGCTGGGCATTATGGTGGGGTTGTTCGCGGGCGTCGTGGGAGGAATCTACTACGCCTTCAAGAAACCTCCCCGGGAGGATGGATCTCCCATGACGTTGGATGAAGCGAAGAAGCCTACAGCTGAGGATGAAATGGAGGGGAGGTCGTAGTTTGTTACCTATCCAAGAGATCTTTGCCCTTTTTCTCTTGGGGGGAGCAGTCGGAACCATAGGTGCTCTTGTCGGGATAGGGGGAGGACTAATCCTCGTTCCCGTTCTGATATTTTTAGGGCTGGACCCCCATGTAGCCACGGGCACAAGTCTGGCTGTGGTTCTCTTCACCGGTTTGTCATCAGCTTTGGCCTATTTCAGACAGAAGAGAGTTGACTGGAGGACCGGTCTCATTCTGGAACTTACCACCGCTCCTGGTGGTTTTTTAGGAGCTTTTTTAACCACTCTAGCGTCATCCAAACAGATGAAGATTTTCTTCTCCCTGCTCATGATGTTTGTTGCGTACAAAATGTGGAGGGGAGGACTCGAGCTCGGCTCCTTCGCTAGTAAATTTAAGATTAGAAGGCGGCTCGTTGATTCAGATGGTAAGATCATAGAGTACGATGTTGATATAGCACCCGCCATAGCCCTTAGCTTCCTAGCTGGACTAGCTTCCGGTTTCTTCGGTATAGGGGGCGGAGTCCTTAAGGTCCCAATTCTCATGGCTGCTGGTGCTCCCGTTCACGTAGCGGTAGCTACATCGAGCTTCATGATAGTTATTACCGCATCCTCCGCTCTGTTGGAGAGGGCTTCTCTTGGGCAGATAAGGTATTATTACCTGATAGGGCTCATTCCAGGTACGATAATAGGTGCCCAGATCGGTGCAAGGATTGCCAAGAGAACCAGATCTAGGATCCTCAGGAGGGGCTTTGCCCTAGTCCTCTGCGCCGCATCTATATACATGATAGCGCGATCTTTATGAGGGGGGATCTCCATGAAGCTCGACTTCATGATGCCGAGTTCATCCAGACTTGAGGAGGATTGGGATGTCATAGTCGTGGGAGGAGGGCCCGGTGGTCTGACCTCGGCCATATACCTAGCGAGATATGGACTCAAAACCCTGGTCGTGGAGAAAGAGCTCCCCGGCGGTAAGGTTAATGTGAGTCCTCTTATAGAGAACTATCCTGGGTTCCCTTCCATAAGCGGTGGAGAGCTCGCAAAGAAGTTCTACGAACATGCCGAGAAGGCAGGAGCTCAGATTCTCTTTCCTGAGGAAGTAACAGATCTTATTTTGGGAGATGAGAAGATTGTCTTAACTTCCTCGGGAAAGAAGTTCAGATGTAAGGCGCTAATTCTTGCTACGGGGAGCGAGGAAAGGCGGCTCAATGTTCCAGGGGAAAGAGAGCTCCTGGGCAGAGGAGTTAGCTACTGTGCGGTATGTGATGGCCCCCTATACAGGGGCAAGAGGGTCGCTGTTATAGGTGGAGGCCACACGGCTGCGGTCTCTGTACTCTACTTGAGCCAGCTCGCGGAGCAGGTCTTCCTGATACATAGGAGAGACAGGATGAGGGCTGAAAGATCGGTGGTGGAGAGGATGGCAGATCTTCCAAATGTCGAGCTAGTGTGGAACTCCGTCGTGGAGGAGATCAGAGGAACCAACAGGGTGGAGAGGCTGATAGTCAGAGATCTTAAGACGGGGGATGTCCGTGAAATTGAGGTTGATGGCATCTTCGTGGCCATAGGTGTGAGGCCTAACAGCGACCTAGCTAGGAAGTCTGGAATCTCCGTCGACGAAAGGGGGTTTATACTGACGGATCGTCTTCAGAGGACCAGTGCCAAGGGAGTTTATGCCGTTGGTGACGTGACAGGCGAGCCTATGCAGATAAGCAAGGCGGTCGGTCAAGGGACGATCGCTGCTGTGGATGTCTATGAGAGGATCTTTGGAGGAGCATATGGAGGACCAGGCGGAGAGTGGGACGTCAGCTTTAGGTGAGCTTTTTAGAGGGCTAACCCGGCCTAGGAGGTAGTGGAAAGTACTTCAACAACTTTATTTCATTTAGTTGAACTTTCCTATCTCCGTTCAGGTCGGTCCAGAGTAGGAGATACAGGAATCCCTTAACCACCTTGGTGTTGTGATGGAGATACCACTCTACGGCAGCCTTAGTTCCGTATCTCGTGCAGCCCATAATGCCCAGAGCCGTTCTGTCTACATCGACAACAGAGAACACTACAGCATAGTCCATCAAGCCCCAATCTTTTCCAGAGACCTCGTACGTTCCTCCCACGGGTAACTTCATTTCTATGCTGCCGTTGCACCTTAAAAAACGAATGCCCGCCTTTTCGGTTATTCTTCTCGCTGCTGTATTAGCGAACGGTCCGCCCACCACAATGTAACTACCGGTATTGGGCTTGCTGCTCATAAGTTCTGTGGGCAACCATTTAGAGAGCTCTTCGGCAGCCGCCTCGTCGACCTGACTCTGAACTACCGTGTAGTGGGGAATTGGAAGGTGCACCACCACGGTCTCCACAGTTGTCCTCTGAAACGTGACGTTGGTCTCCGTTTCCGCATAAACGCTTGAATTATTAGAGCTTTCGATGGTCTGATTGGTCGTTGCTTGAGATTGAGATCGCGGCTGGGATTGTGATGAGTTAAAGGCCTGACAGAAGGACGTCTGATCTATCACGCCCACGTAGACATATGTGACCTTCCCAGAAGGATCTATTATCACAGTGGTTGGCACGCTCACCACGTGATATTCGGATGAGAGGGTTGTGTTCTCCGGAACGAACTTCCAAGTGGACTCATTCAACGAGAGAAAGAACTGCTCATCCAAAGCAGCATTGCCGCTAATCCCGTCGAGAATAACTTCAAGGTCCGAGGGCGCACAGGTCTTCAGCACCTGAGCCATGAGGGGGAGGTCTTCTTGACAGTAGGGACAATAGTAGCAGAAGAAGACTAGGACAACGTATTTCCCCTGAAGGTCCTTCAAGCTTATAACTTCCCCATTGTAGGTGACGATCGTAAAGTTTGGGGCCTCAGATCCAACGGTTGGCTGAGCGGAGAGGGGGATCACCGGTAGCAAGAGCGCTAATATAACTCCAAGGAGGAGTTTCGAATTCATCCTAGGAGCCACCTGAACGATAAATAAAATTCTTTTTTGACATTCTGCTAAGCAGGCATCCTCTTCTTACCCCTGATCTCCAGATTCATCCTTCCAAGCTCGGCGTCCAAGCCCTTAAGTTGAAGTCCTAAAGCTTTACCTATGCTATATGCGTCAGCAAGTGCATGAAGCTGGAGCATTCTGATCCCCTGTTCTTCATAAAGGGAGGCCTCCTTGAGGAAGGACTCAAATGCTCTTAGAGGGTTTTTTCTCATGTGAGAGATACCTTTCCAGTACAGATCACTAGCTGAGGTTATTTTAAACAGTTCATCGCAGGGAGAGGTGTTCACCGCTTCCTTATCTACATCTTCAGGGAGATCTATGTCAATAAAGCTTCTCAAAGACGGATCCGCTCTTCTAAAGAAGCTAAGACATATGAACTTGACTCTTTTACACATTCTTAAAGGCTCATCAGCCCTGAGCTTCTTTTCTGAGCTCAAAACCCTTTCCATGCCGTCAATGACAGCACTCCTTCTGATGCAGGAGAGCAGAGGATACACTGTACCTCTAAAGTCTATGGGGACAACCGCGTGTACTCCTGAAACCTCGCCTAGCAGAAGTTCCAGAACTTCCGGCTTTAAGTACGGTCTGTCGACAGATACGACTACGCAAAGATCTCCTTTAGCTTCCCTAATCCCAGTGTATATTCCCCTAAACGGACCGGTCGCTTTCACGGGGGCATCGGGAATGGCCCTAGCACCGAACACCTCACGAGGAAGACTGTTCCTTCCGACGATCACGACTTCATCACAGACCTCAAGACAGACAGTCATCACTCTTTCGAGCAAGGTCTTTCCGCCTATTTTTAGCAAGGCTTTATCCGAGCATCCAGCTCTCCTGAACCTGTTGGACTTACCTCCAGCAAGGACTATCGCACTTTTCATAGAGGACCGGAGAACTAAGTTTTCCTCAATAATATACATGATCACCCTTGGTGTTAATAAAATTATTTTTAGTATTATTGCAGGTTGATTTTTAGAACACTAATTTGTTTTTCGGTGTCAGTAAATTTCGTAACAAAAAGCTGCTGTTGGTTGACGGCATGGCGGCGGTGTATCGTGCGTTCTTCGCTATTCCTGATATGCGGACTGCTGATGGTCGGCCGAACAATGCTATATTCGGTTTCATCCGTATGCTGAACCAGTTGGTTAAGGCATGGACACCAACGCATCTGGCTGTTATTTTCGACGGTGGGCTGCCGAAAGAACGGATGGAACTGGTGCCGGAATACAAAGCCAACCGGACCCCGATGCCGGATGATCTACGCAGTCAACTTGACGGTATAAATGAATATCTGGAGGCTGCGGCAATTGATGCTGTGCGTTTGGACTGCTGTGAAGCTGACGATGTAATGGCAACTCTGGTTGTTCGCGCCAGTTCAGATGGAGCTGATACTGTTTTGCTGGCGACTCATGATAAAGATTTGTTTCAGCTTGTAACCGAATCTGTAAGCATTGTGCCGGTTGCCGGTAAACGTGAAGCTATGGGAGTTGCTGAAATTGTGGCAAAAACGGGAGTGCAGCCGGAACAGATTGTGGACTG
>CAZGKA010000002.1:0-1943 GCA_964525965.1 uncultured Nitrososphaerota archaeon | reverse complement strand
GCCTAAGGTAGCGGATGAGAGCATGTTCAAGAGGATCCTGTTCCCCACAGATCTTTCCGAGAACTCTCTAGCTCCCATGGGTCTTCTGAAGGAGTTGGCCGAGAAGGGATCAGATGAACTTGTTTTACTTCATGTGATAAGCGAGAGCGATGTAGAGGTTGTCATGGAGAGCATAAAGATCACAGATGGGCCGATGGCGGATGCTCGGAGTGTCGCCATCGATAGGATAAGGAGCGCCAGGGAAAAGAGGCTTCAGCACATAGAGAGGGACCTGGCCAGGCACTTCAAGAAGGTTAAAACAGTGATAGAGGTTGGGAGGCCCTCAAAGGTCATAGTGGAGGTCGCTGAGAGGGAGAAGGTCTCCCTGATAGTGATGGCCTCTAGGGGAAGGACCAAGCTTCCGGAGGACTGGATAGGGAGCACCTCGATGAGGGTCATCATGACCACGTCCGTCCCGGTGCTCGTGTGCAAGAGGCCCTGCCGCGAGTGAACCATTATAAAGCCCCTAGCTCCAAGTTTTTAGAGATAAATCATGGAGTACGTCAGGGATCTCCTCTGGAAGCCAGGAATCACGGTTAAGGAGCTTGTGGAAGGCTTCGGGACGACGGGATTTCAGAGCACGGAGCTCTACAAGGCGGCCCAGATAATGATAAGGATGAAGGAGGAAAGGGCCAAGATAATACTCACCTTTACCTCCAACATGGTCACCTCGGGGCTGAGAGGGCTGTTCGCCCAGCTCATACGGGTGGGAATGGCCGACATTGTGATAACGACCGTTGGTGCCGTCGAGGAGGACATAATGAAGGCTATGGGGGAGAAGTTTTACATACACAGGTTCCAAGCCGACGACGTGGAGCTCCACGAGAGGGGGATGAACAGGGTCGGGAACCTGCTGATAAGCAACGACAGCTACGCCAGGTTTGAGGCGTTCGCCAACGAGATCCTAGACGAGATCTGCAGGGAGAAGCCTCAGATAACTGTCTCCGACCTGCTGTACGAGATAGGCATCAGGCTCAAGGATGAGAACTCTTTCCTCTACCAGGCAGCCAGGAGGAAAGTTCCGGTCTTCTGTCCAGCGATAACAGATGGGGCGTTCGGTTTCCACCTCTTCATGACCAGGGAGAGACATCCCGAGTTCCAGGTGGACGTGGTCGGGGACTTCTCCAAGATGATATTCTCCCTAAGCCAGGAGGACAGGAAAGGAGTTATAGCTCTGGGAGGAGGAGTCTCAAAGCACCACGCAATACTGGCCACCCTCCTGAGCGGAGGAGCTGACTATGCGGTATACATAACGACGGCCCACCACTCCTCTGGAAGCATGAGCGGGGCCACGACGTCGGAGGCCAAGAGCTGGGGGAAGCTAAAGGATGACTCCGACTCCGTGACAGTCATAGGGGATGCAACGATCCTCTTCCCCCTGGCGGCGATGTATGCCCTGGAGGTCCTGAGGGAGGAGGGCCTCCTCGAGGAGTTGAGTTGAGGGTGGTTCGATGGCCAGGTTCATCCTGAGCAGGAGCATGGTCTTCAGGCAGTTCAGGAGGATCTCGGAGCACGTGGACCTGGTGGCCTACAGTTACAAGACAAACCCTGAGGTGTGGCAGGTCCTCAAGGAGGAGACCGAATCCATGGTCGGCCTCAGCTCCATGGGCTCAGCCCTTAAGGTGAGGGAGCTCGACAGATCGGTGTTCTACGTTCAGGGCGAGAGCGAGGAAGAGATTTCATGGCTTCTCAGGTCGGGAGTCAGATCGTTCATAGTTGACAACGAGCCCGAGCTCGAGAAGCTCCTCCGGGTCCTCGAGAGGGAGGACGTGGAGGTGGGAATATTCGTGAGGATGAGGATGAAGGAGCACACGATCTACACCGGGAAGCACTTCGTCTACGGAGTGAGCTGGAGGAGGGTCAACGAGATTCTCCCTAAATTGAAGGACAACCCTCACGTGAGA
>CAZGKA010000001.1:0-6667 GCA_964525965.1 uncultured Nitrososphaerota archaeon | reverse complement strand
CATCGCTCTTAGCCCCGAATAGCTCGAGAGTTAGCTTAAGATCTTCTAGAACATCCCTTCGGATCGTTTCCAGCTGAGTGAAGTCCAGATCATCCGAGAACCTGTTGAGTCCGTGGAAAAGCCAGAGATAGGTGCCTCCCTTCATCACCACGGGCCACTCGCTGATGGCATATATTACAAGGGATTGAATATAGCGCTTCTCCTCCTGCCAGGGCCTCACCCTCCTCGCCCTAGCCAACCTCAACAGATCTTCCCTGCTGAGCAATCCTCCTCACCCACCTCACCACCCTCCTCGCCCTATTTCCTCCAGCTTTCTCGAACCTCCTGGCCATCTTGACGAGAACGTCAGGATCTGCCCTAACGGAGGGCGGCTTGTAGCCGAAGTACACCATGTCCAGGAGGGCCTTCTCCCTCCCGGCCACCATGACGTAGCTCTCCCCCTTGTCCATCCTCTCATATCCGAAGAACAGGTCCGGCTGGATCCTCCTGTACCTCACCCCCAGGTCGGGGAGCGCCAGGCTGCACCTGGTGGTCACGCATTCCACAATACTCGGGACCTGGTCCACCAGCCCTCTGAGGTAGAGAGCAGCGTGCATGGACACGTAGGACGGCTCCACCAGCTGGGTGGCCAGGACGAACTCGTCCCTGGTGAGCGCGATGATTCCCCTCCTGGGTCTCCAAGCCCACCCCCTGGCCACAAGTCTGTGGGCGTAGACCTTCGCATGCTCCCTTGAAACCCCCAGCAGGACCGAGAGCTGGCCTATCGTGAACACCCGTCTGCCGGAGGAGAGAAGCCCCTCCCTGATCTCGTACAGCTTCATGATTCAATCCAGGTAACGGATGTGTTACCTAGATAAAACTTTGTGGGTCAGCTCTCGATGCTCGTGCGAAGATCATGGCCCCCGGTTTATCCTCAGCTCATCATCCCAGTCCTCAGGAGGTTCGACCTGAGCCTCGATCTCCTTCTGCTCTTCCTCACTTACATAGGGTATTAGCTCTAAGAAGGCTCTAAGAAGTGCCCTCTTCACTTCCTCCCTGACTATAGCTCTGAGCTCCTCAACAGAAAGACCCATCCTCCTCAACCCGATTGAGTACATTTCTCATTCTTTAATTTTGTGCAGTGCTTCTTCGGGATCCCTGATCACCACGTGCGAGAAAGACCTGTTCAAGATCCCGGACGTTGATTGTGTGAGGAACTTGAGGATGCACCCAAAGCATTCACTCTGAGCTCTGCTGCTGTGAGGAATCACGTAGACCTCAACAGGTTCAGAAATCCTGCTGATCGCCAGCACTAGCCGGAGATCCTCGTTATCTGGAGAGTTTTTTCCTGCCCGGCAGTCTCGAGAGCACAGCTCCCTGCTGATGCGCCTTCGGCACTGCTCAACAAACTCTCCGCTGTCTTCCTCCACAAGCTGGGGCATCATTCTAGCACCAGCCAGCTCCCCCACAAGCCTCTGGACGAACCCCTTAACTTTCTCCCTGTTGGTCCAAGGGGCTTGATCCTGGATCCTCCGCAACCTCTCAGCGTTGAATTTCAGCCGGGTTCTTCCTTCCAGCACCAGGTTCAACCTCACTCCACTGAACGTCGATACCATCAGGAGCACCGCAGCGCGCTCCTCCTCATCCCTCAGACGGTTCAAATAGCTGGAGACTGATATCCTGTGCTTTTTAGCAAAAGAGATCCTTCTATTCAGATCGCTCATGAGCTTCAAACATTTATTCGTGAGTGCTCTGATGATCGGCAGGAGCTGCTGTCCTTCCAGAAAGAGGACGGTTCTCCCCGAGAGGCCAAGCCCCAGGATATCGCCGGGATGGAGGTAATAGTAGGTATCGAGGATGATGGGCCCTTCACCGGAAGGCCCTGTCGACGACCTCGAGCACAACTTCCCTTAACCTCTCCAGGTAGGGGCTGAGGTCGAGCTTTCTGTCGCTCAACTCCAGAATGGCGAGGGCCAGAACGCAGGCAAGGCTGGCCTCCCGCTCGATGGACCCGTAGTCCCGTGCCTCTTTAACGAGAGTTCTAAGGGTGCTCAGGTATGTGGTCAGCTCGGGAGGAACTGGGAACTTCTCCCTCCTCAGCTCATCTGTCCTCATGATGGCGTCCTCTACGATCTCCACGAGACGATCCTTGGGGATCGCTGGAATCTCCTCGATCGTGCTTTGAGATATCTCCTCTCCCTTGCTCATACTGTCCTTAATCCTGTCGATGATGTCCCTCAGCCTAACGACCAGGAGACTCAACGGAGATCTCCTCCCCCAGATCTACCCCCTCCGGGTCGAAGGTGGAGTACACCTCCTCGAGCAGTTTATCGAACTTCATGAAGCCAAACTTCTCGATCACCTCATCTAGAACCGCAGCTACGTTCGGATCAACCTCAAAAGAGAGTCCTCTCTTTGTTCTAAAGACCCTGATGACTCCCGAGCTTGTCGGGACGTACTCCTCCTTGAGGTATCCCCTCTCAACAAGGGATTCCACCTCACGCACGATTTCATTGGAGAAGGGGCCGTAGTACCACCTCACCCACCTGACTCCAAGCCCGGGCATCCCCCTCCTCCGGAACTCAAGATCGCTCAGGTAGAGAAGCTTCACAAGCCGCGTTATAGTGATCTCCCTGCCGGTCCTCTCCATGAACTTCTTAACCAGATGGAGGAGGAGAGAGTCCAGCCTCGACAGGTTCCGCGGCATTGCCCGTTCTCCATGAAGATCCATACTCCTTACAATTTAAATTGAGTTGCGATGAATTTTAAATTTGAAAATATGAATTTTATTTTTATTCAGATGGAGGGCTCTTCTCAGCTTTTCTACATCAAAGTCAGGCTTGAACCTCAGAGCGTTGGTGACCTCGCAGAAGAGGAGTCACGATCACCTCTAACCTGCCGTTCACATGAGCCTCCATTACGGCTAGGGCCTTCTCAGAGAACTTCGCTGAACCACTTCACGAGCCTAGGACGAGTCTCTCCACTTCCTCACCTCCGCGGAACCACTCCACCTCACTCCAGCAGTTTCCTTCCTCAATCTGCGTATTTCCTCAGCTGCCTTCTTCTCCATCTTTTTTATCTCCTCCTCGAAGGCCCTCCTGGCGACCTCACTCCAGTTAACCCCTTTGATCCTTCTCATCTTCTCCCGGAGCTCCTTGGGGATCGTTATCGTCATGTTCACGTGGCTCATACAATTATGATTAACACTCGTTGATATAATTGTTCAGGAGGGTGCACTGCGCCGGCAATTTAAGCTCCGTGTTGTTGAAACATCCCCCTAGAGGGTCCCCCGCCAGATCTCACAGCGAGACATTACGAGCACGCCCGCATCCACTACTCCTTCAATCCCAGCTTCGCCAGCGCCCATTCCTCGAGCGCCTCCGAGATCATACTTGGAGGCTTTCTCTCTCCAACAAAGCACTTGGGAGCACTTCTCCTGAGCTCCTCTATCCTCCTCTCGATCTCCATTATGTCCACCTCGGCGGGCACATGTCGCCAGGTGACGTGAAACTCGAATCCAGGACGATTCTTTGAGAGGTATTCTGTCCTCGGTTAGGGTTCCTTAATACAATTCTTTTTTAACTCTGTTTTAATGCGGAGAAATCCTAGTAGCAAATCCCTTTTTACGAGTTCACCTCCTTAAGGCCTTAAGGATATTCCGGTAAGAACGCTCCTCCATGTTCTGCTTCAATCTCTGAAAAATCAATCCGATTGTTTATGGCGACAGAGCTCTTTGAGAAGCTGTTGAAACCAGGGCTCATTGTCCAGTAGCTTTTTATCAATCAAAAGCTTGATGAGATCTTCTTTAGAGCTAACAGAGCATATTCCCCTCGATATGATCTCATCAAGACATTTATGAGGACTCATATTTACCAGATTGTTTCTCAACCTATTTCTGCGCGGGAGGGCTTCAACGAAGAGGTGGCATAACCTCTCCTCCAAACTTCCAGGAATTAGGAATATCCTCATCTCGAGCCGGTACCTGTCGTCGACCGCTGACACGGCCTCCACCAGGAGCAGCCTTTCGCTGAGAACTCTTTGAGAGATATTTATCTCCCTGAGATCCCTACAATGAATCCTCTTGATCACTTTCTCCAGAATCTTTTGAGCTTCAATGTGGTCATCATCCAGCACGACCAATGTATTGAAATTAACTAGGACTGTACCAGTAAATAGGTAAATAAAATTGGGTATAATTCTGATGAGATTCTCCTTACCGCGATCTCCATAGATTATCGCCTGATACTTCTCCTCGAGGTCTTTAAAGGTAGATTCCGTCTTTAAAATCCTAGTCAGCTTGTTAAAACCCCCGGCCTTCTCCTCGATAGAATACGAGCTGAACCCGCAATAGGTTCTCAGAACCTCCTTCAAGAAAATAACGTCGTTGGTTCCTTCACAGAGCAGGACGAGCAAGTGTCTCCTCCTGTCAGGTGTATCTGAGATCTATGCCTATCTCTTCGAGCTCTTCCCTGGCCATTTCACCGCTCATCGGATAACCCACCACTTCACCGAGGTCCTCCCTCCTCTGCATGCGTATCACGTTGATCCTGTCCAACAGGTTCTGATCATGAGCCTCTTCAAGGAGGTTCCTCAGAAAGTCGAAGCTGTGAGTTGATATGAAGAACTGCACGTTCCCGGAGCTTTTCAGAATTCTGTGGACGATCACATTCATGAAGTACGGATGGAGGGAGATCTCAGGCTCCTCGAGGATCACGACTCCCTCATCGACCAGGGACACCAGAAAGCTGAGCTTGAAGAGAGCAGCAAAGCCATCCCCCATTGAGGACATCGGAACGGGTTTTTTGGCGTCGGTTATCACCTGGATACCTCTCTCGGTCTTCCTTATGTCCCTGACGTAGGAGATACACTCGCGCATGAACCCGAGGAGCTCCTCTATCTTACCCTCATGAACAGCAATGTCGTACAATTTTTCGCTCTGGATCTCAAGAAGACCTCTCCAGAACCCGAGAATCGTCCTCATCTCCGGTTTGATCTTGAGATCTGATATCGTGTACAGCCACCATCCTTTCCCGGAGAGGAGAGGAAGGATAAGGAAGGGCTCCTTCATCCTTCTCAGCTTCAGCTCCTCGATAAGGATCTCCATGATGGATCTCCTAATGTTCCTTGATGCGTAGAGATACAGACCCAGAAGCTCGTCTAGAGGACTCTCCACCGAGATGATGACCTTTGGAGTTCTTGCAACCTCACTGATTATCCTCTCCTTTATCCGATTGAGGTTATCCGAGGAGATCTCGGTGGACCTCCTATTCCAGCCGTACTTTCTCAAGGTTCTACTCACGAGATATTCGATCTTTCTAGAATCTAAGTTGAACTCATGACTTATATAAGCGGAGAAATCTTCCAGGGCCTCTCTCAGTCTGACGCGGAACTCTTCGCTTTCGGTCTCCGTAATCTCCTCTAAGACATCCTTCAGTACTCTTTCACTAAAGTAGTTCCTGATGAGGAACCCACGTGCGTCCTGCGGAAGACCGTGCAAGTACTCCAGCACCAGCATGTAATCGTTCCCCTCAGCTCTGACCTCGATCCTCGCCGATTTCTCACCCATCCGTATCAGATACCTAGGGTCGTATTTTCTCCTCTCCAGGAGGTACTCGAGGATATTGCTCCCGAGGCGATCCTTAAAGCCACTCGAGACCGTGGTGGCTAGACCTATAGCTTCCAGAATGGATGACTTGCCGGTGTTGTTCGGTCCCACGATCACGTTTATCCGGTTGGCCTCGAACTCAAGCTCCTTTATGGCCCTGTACCCCTTGATGGAAACCCTGTCCACGAACATGGTCGTTCACTGACCAATGAAAGCTTCGAGCTGGGAGATTATAAACATTTCAGGATCCGCTTTAATGAGGGAAAATTTGGGTCGAAATTGCCTCTAAGCGGCTTAGACAGATTCTGCTTGCTTATGTGAGTTTTTGGGTCTTACACGGCGAGCGAAGTCTCAGAGCTTCATCATGAGCCACTGATGGCGTCTAATAATTTATATTATTGAGATATCACCTCTCTCATCCCCGTGAGCCTCCTGAAAGATAAGGGCTTATATTGTATGTGAGGGCTGTATTATATTGGGGAGCGGTAAGTCCGCCCCATGGGGAGGAAGGGTGGCCCCGCGGGAAAGGATGAGAGGCGCGTGCCCAACGAGTACCGCGGTGCGCGATGAACCCTCATCCATCCAGATCAGTTTTCCCGACCTCTTTATCAAGGAGCTGTACTCCCTCCTCCCTCTTTCATATTCTTGAAAGAAAGCCCCGGCTACGTAGTCGGCCATCCAGATGCATGGATCCGCCTCAGAGGGTACGTGTTTTACTTCCACCAAATCGATCGGTAGAACGCCTGAGTCCCTCAGCTGGTAGATCTTTGAGAGAGCGTGCTTGTTGAACATATCCCTCTCAGATTTTCTCAACCTCTTATCCAGAGAGATGACCAGATGAGCGCCCAGGCTTCCGGTCCTGCTGAGCACCGTCAGAAATCTAACGAGTCCATCGATCACAGTTGATTCGTACAGGAGTTTCTCCGACCAGCCAAGGTGTTTGGTCTTATCCACGACCACAACTCCAATCCTCACGTCCTGTTTTAAGATCTTCTTGGGAACAATTTTCCTGACCTCAGGCATGTTTTTAAGGAGGTTGAACTTCAACTCATTCATGTCGGAGGGATAAAGCCCTCTCCTCTT